>CAYYUB010000008.1:0-29389 GCA_964474855.1 uncultured bacterium | reverse complement strand
AATATTGAACAAGCCGGATTTGGGGGTGAACGAGATACGGCTACGGTGTGGGAATATTGTTATGTATACGGCGGAGATATGTCTGGATGGGACACGTTTTATAATCTTAATGATACCATAAGGTATTGCAAAGTAGAGAACAGTCCCAGAGGATTTATGTTACAAGGTGTCGGCTGGGTTGCACATGATAATACTTATACAACAATGAGTGTTTCCGGGGGGTTAGGTTTCAAGGTCGATATAAGCTACACGTGGAATGATAACACCTATCTTACTACCGGTGGGCGAACACATGTGTATAACAATACGATGACAGTGAATGGTTCCGGTTTATGGGCATCGCTCTGCGCGGAAGGTTCAAGCATTTTGTTCGAAAATAACATAGTATACGGAACGGCTTCAAATACTAATTTCAGCAGGCTTGAAACAATAAATACGACAAGTATAAATAATACATTCTGCGGAAATGGCAGATGGTTGACCGGAACATGGCCTAATCAAACTTCTTACAACACACTTGCTGCATTGCTTGCGGCGACAGGTTACGAAGAGGGGTCGGTATGGCATTCCAATTGTGGGTTTTCACCTACAGGGACATTCACCGTTACACCGGATTCTCTACCCGAGGGCGGAGGTGTTGTCACACTCGAATGGAACAGTATAGATGCTACATCTGCTTCGATTAGCCCTTTAATGGGTTCGGTGGCGACAAGCGGAACCGATTCTGTTACGATTGACAGTACTACAGTATTCGCGCTCACACTTGAGGGCTCAGGTGAATCATCTATGTATACTGCACGCGTAGTTGAGGGAATCCAATCGACAGATTCGATGCCGTTGAATTATGTTCTCAGCCCGAATTATCCCAATCCTTTCAACGAAAGCACGACAATCGAGTTCACCATGAAAGATGAAGGATATGCAACCCTAAAAGTGTACGATCTCCTCGGTCGTGAGATAGAAACACTTGCCCAAGGGACGTATTCGCGCGGAGTCCACCAATTTCAATGGAATTCCGATGGTATGGCGAGTGGTGTCTACTATTACAAGTTCACCGCAGGTTCTTATACTGAAACGCGCAGTATGATATTAGTACGTTGACAACAAAATAGCTGTAGTCACAGATTCTCCATAGAGTGTTTCATATGACTATAGATAAGAGAGGAACAATGAAAAAAGAAAAAATTAATATTTTGTGTCTTTTATTTGGATGTTTAATTTGCAAGGCACAGGTAGTGCAAGACTCATACTCAGCGTACAATCCTAACATATATGGGAGTGCAATCAATGCGGCTGTATTAACCAACTATAGAATAGATACAGAAAAGGTATCTTACAAATTTCGGGCTACTCATACAGGAGAAATTTCAAGTATTCGAATATATATTGAGAGCTGGAAAGAGGGAAGTAGATACGGCGGTGGAAATGGCGGAACATGGAGAATCTTTATCAGAAATGACAGTACTTCAAATCATTGGCCTGCTAATACATATCTGACGTCTTTAATACGAGTAATGGCAGCCGATTCAAATGGCGGCATTAAACTTATTACCTTTGGTACTCCAGCCAACGTCACAGCGGGGAATTTATATCATTTAGTGTTTGAGAATATCGATGCAGATCCTACAGTCAATTATTCATCTGTAAACACTCTTACGATGTGGCCCGGAGATCATCTCGCTCCTGAGCAACCATTTGCGGCAGATTCTGACTGGAATTCAATTTATTCGATACCTCCCTATACGGTTTGGGGAAGTATTAGTTATGGTCGGACACCGATCAAGGATTTTTTGTTTAACTAAATCCCTACCTCCACCCCCAATTTTTTAACATGTAGGACATGTAGTTACTGTAGTTTTTTTCACTAATTAACTAATCAACTAATTTACTACTTTTAGTTTGAAGTCTTCACTTTCACTGCCCCCAACCCTTCCGAAAAATCCCGGGCTGTCTCAAACTGCGGTTTGGCTACCCATCTATTAATTTTAAAGAAAAGAAAACGTATAATTCTAATGTAACCGTACTTATCGTTTTTCCTTACCATCGCGACGCCGTCCGAAAAATCGCCGGCTTCTTCGAATTGTGGTTTAAATATCCACTTACCCGCTTTATTGATGTATCCAAATTTACCGTTTAACTCTACCGCGGCAAAACCTTCCGAAAAACTCCATGCCTCACCGTACTGTGGTTCTATTACAATATTACCGGTTTTATCGATATAGCCGTATTTACCATCCACCTGTACTGCTGCTAACCCTTCCGAAAAATCCCAGACTTCATAAAAGTGAGGTTTGATTTCCCATTCACCGTTTTTATTAATAAAACCATATTCAAAGAATGCATCCACAAATATAGGTACAGCCGCTAAACCCTCTTTAAAACTCCAAACCTCATCAAATTGGGGTTTTATTACCATAAAACCCGCTTTATCAACAAATCCCCATTTCTCGCTAATCGAATCTTTGACCGGTGCCAAATTATCCGAAAAACTTAAGGCATTCCAAAATTGAGGTCTTATCACCCACTTACCATTACTATCGATAAAACCGTATTTATACACCATACCTATCAATTTCCCCACGGCTGCCAAATCTTCCGAAAAATCTTCCGCTTTTTCAAATTGCGGTCCAATTACCCATCTGCCGGCTTTATTAATGTAGCCGTATTTTCCTCTAATAAATACCCTGGCCAACCCTTCTGAAAAATTCCAGGCTTCAACAAATTGCGGCTTAATTACCATCTCACCATTAGTATTGACGTAACCGTATTTTCCACCAATCAATATTCTGGCTAAACCATCCGAAAAAGCCTCTGCTTCTTCAAACTGCGGTTTGATCACAATCTTACCTCTCTTATCTATGAATCCCCATTTTTCACCTAAAAGTGCCAGGGACAACAACATCACAAATAACAGTTTCCTCATAATTTCTCCTTTTTTATGAACCTCTGCCCCTCTGCGTCCAATTTAATTACTAATAATTAAATTTCAGCTATCAACGAAACAAAAAACAAACCAAAATATTTGGAGAGGTTGGGTGATCTGGTGCTTTTCTTGTGTAATCTCGTGGTTAACTTTACAACTGAGATTTTATTTTCTTGAATCTGTCAGCGTAGTACGGCAGACTTGACCCTCCGACCTTGCTTATTTCCGATTCACCCCTCCGAATTCGGTCCCCTGCGGGAGGGTGAGAAGAAAGAAGGCCCAATACTGCCGGCGGAGGATTGCCTTCCATTTTCTTGAATTTCTCAAAAACTTGAATCATGCCTCCGGGGTTATACCCAGCATTTTTCGCATATAATATTCCGTATCTATCCGCCTCAAATTCATTATCTCTGCTATAGCCCTGAAGTACAAGCATTGCCGCTACGTTTACAACTTCTCCGGCGGCACCTTCAGCCCTATCACCCAGAGCAATTTGAGCAATTACTGAATAACCATATATATTTTGCAGTTTTTTCACAGAGTGTCTCGCGACAACATGACTAATTTCATGAGCGAGAACTGCAGCGAGTTGGGCTTCGTTATCAAGAATCTCAAGCAATCCAGTGTAAACGTAAATATATCCTCCAGGACAGGCAAAAGCATTTATTTCTTTTTTATCTATCACCTTGAACTTATACCTAATATCCCTTCTATCGCATACCATGACAATTTTCTGCCCCACTCCATTGACATAACTCTGTACGGTTGAGTTTTTCAATAGTTTTTGCTTGGATTCTACATCCGAGGCAACCTGCTGCCCGATTTCTACTTCTTCCGCGGTTGAGATCAATATAAGATCGGTTTTACCTCCAGGACCGGTAGTTACGCACGAAATGCTAAAAAGAAGTATTAAAATAATAAATTTCTTCATAAAAGAATTATACTGAATTTTATTCCTTAGTCAATGGCATTTTTGTTAGATCGTTGGGTCGTTGGATGGTTGGGTAGTTTAAAAAACCCTTAAAATCTGCGTTTATCTGCGTCCAAAATCAGGGTTTGGGATTTAGGATGTGGGATTTAGTAAAAACTACAAAAATTATTTTTTCTCTGTGCTCTCTGTGCGTTTTTTGTTTCTCTGTGTACTCTGTGGTAAATTTATTGTTTTTCTGAAACAATTTCCAAAGATCCTGCGTCAAACAGAATAAAAGGAGACAAAAAATGAAAAAAACAAAAATAAAAACCAGATTTAAACACTTAAAAGAGGAATTTTACCCATCGACTGATTTAGGTTATTATGAAATATATAAACCTGAAACCATATTCTTTTACAAATAAAAAGGAGGAATTATGGATGAATTAGTCCCAATAGTCGCGATATTTTTTCCCATCATTATAGTCTTTATTGTTTTCTACTTTATCTTCACAACGGACTATAAGAAAGAAAAACTAAAAAGGGAAGAAAGAATAAAAGCGATAGAAGCGGGAGTTGAATTACCCCCGGAACCAGTACCTCAGCCCCCCACCAAAACACCACTTGATAACTTGAAAGAAGGATTGACTTTTCTTGCAGTCGGGCTTGGTATTTTGATTGGAGTGGGGATATTCTTTAACAAAGGACTCTTAGGTATACCAATACAATTCGTTACAATATTCGGCTTCGTTGCTATCTTTGTAGGAATAGCCCGTGTGATTCTCTACAAAATCCAGGATAAATCGGAAAAGTAAACTAAAATTACCTTTGAAAAAAAGAGGAGCAGGAAATCCTGCTCCTCTTTTATATTGATTAACATTAAAATAACTTAAGTTTCTTTCAGACTTGGCGGTTTGCTAACAAGCGCAATTGCCGCACCCAAAAGACAAAGTATTCCCGTAACCGTAAATGCCATTGAGTAACTTTTCGTTATCTCAAGAACTCTTGGAGCAAAAAGTGAACCAAGCAATCCTCCGACACCATACGCAGTAAAAACCAACCCATAATTAATCCCAATATTCTTGGTGCCGTAAAAATCAGCGGTAATCGCCGGGAATAACGCCAGGTATCCGCCAAAGCACAATCCGACAATATAAATGCCTACCCAGTAGTAAGGTGGAAATGCTTCGATGGTATTGTATAACAGTATCGCAATACCACAGATAAGCAGCATAAGAAAAAGCGTCTTTTTTCTTCCGAGTATATCGGACAGGCGACCCCAGAATATTCTTCCTATTGCGTTAAAGATAGCAAGCGTTCCCACAGCAAGAGCCGCAACCTTCGGAGTTAGCCCGACAAGTTCCTGACCGATAGGCGATGTCTGTGCTATAATCATGAGTCCCGCCAGACAACCGAAGAAATACATTATCCATACAAGATAGAAAGACAGGGAAGAAAGCATCTCGCCCGGACCAAAATCCTGCTGGGTCATCTGTGTTTTTTCAGGCGGTGTCCATCCTTCCGGTTTCCAGCCCAAAGGTGGATTTCTCAATATCTGCGAACTAATTACGATCACGCAGAGAAAAACTATTCCTAAAATTGCCAGAGTTGTAAAAACTCCGACTCCGTCTATGAGGGCACGAGCCACCGGAGCTACAATCAGAGCTCCTGCACCAAAACCTGCAACACTCAGTCCCGTTATCAAACCCCGTTTATCAGGAAACCACTTTATTCCGGTCGCAACAGGACATACATAGGTAAAGCCGATTCCAAGTCCCGAGATAACTCCATAACCAATAGTAAGCCAGATAAACGAGCGCGAGAAAGAAGCTATCAACATTCCCACCCCCAAAATTATTCCGCCAACCGTAGCGACAAGTTTCGGACCGGCTCGATCCTGCCATCTTCCGCCAATTATTGTTGCAATAGCAAAGAATATCAGAACCAAAGAAAAGGGCAGCGTTGCCTGGCTCGGAGTTAGCCCAAGTCCCCCATTTGCGATCGATTGCTGCAGGGGTATACGAAATACGCTCCATGCGTAAATCGCGCCAAGGCATAGCTGAATGAAAATCGCTCCTAATACTATCAACCACCGGTTAAAAACTTTCTCTTCCGCCATCAGGAACCTCCTTTTAAGGGAAAACAGCCTTAAATACTTTTTTCCTTTCTCAATAGTTTTTTAAATTGCACTACCTATTCCATCCACTGCTTCAGGATTTGCAAGTGTAGAAATATCTCCGACAGCTTGTCCTATTGCCTTGGCTCTTATTACTCTACGCATTATTTTCCCAGAACGGGTCTTCGGAACATCATTAACAAAACCTATCTCATCAGGTCTCGCTATCTTTCCTATTTCCTTCCCAACATGTTCTCTTAGTTCCGCTCTCAACTCCTCAGACGCTTCTACGCCTTTTTTCAAAACTACAAAAGCAGCTATAGCTTCGCCCTTTAATTCATGCGGCTTTCCGATAACAGCGGCTTCTGCTACTTTTGCATGACTTACTAAAGCGGATTCCACTTCTGAGTTACCGATCCTGTGCCCTGCAACATTAAGAACATCGTCCGCCCTACCCTGAACCCAGAAATAACCATCCTCATCCTTTCTTGACACATCACCAGCAAGGTAAGTATTGGTGAATTTACTCCAATACACATTTTTATATCTTTCGGGGTCTTTGTAGAGTCCTCTGAGCATTCCGGGCCATGGTTTAAGTATAACCAGATTTCCACCAGCACTTGTAATAGGCTCACCTTCTTCATTATATACCGCCGCAGAAATACCTGGCAAAGGCTTCGTTGCCGAACCGGGTTTGAGCGGTGTAATCGGTAATGGCGATATTAAGAAGTGACCGGTTTCTGTCTGCCACCAAGTATCCATTATAGGACATTTTTCTCTACCAATATACTTATGGTACCATATCCATGCTTCCGGATTTATCGGCTCTCCAACCGACCCGAGAAGTCGTAAAGATTCAAGATTGCATTTCTGCGGATGTTCTTCTCCAAGTTTCATATGTGCTCTGATTGCTGTGGGAGAAGTGTAGAGAACCGTCACTTTATGCTTTTCTACCATCGACCACCATCTCTGGGGTTCCGGAAAAGCCGGTGCGCCCTCATATATTATTGAGGTCGTACCAAGAATTAACGGAGCATAAACAATATAACTATGTCCGGTTACCCATCCTATATCTGCCGCACACCACCAAACATCATCTTCTTTCAAGTCAAACACCCATTTAAGTGTTTGTGCCGTACCAACCGCGTAGCCGCCATGAGCATGCTGTATTCCCTTTGGTTTTCCAGTCGTACCAGAGGTATATAAAATATACAGCAGGTCATTTGCATCCATTTTTTCTGTTTCACACTCTGCTGGCTGGTCTTTTGTGATTTCATCCCACCAACGGTCTTTTCCTTCATTCCAGGGCACTTCATCCCCGGTACGTTTATATACGATAAGATGCTCAACTGAAGGAGCTTTCTCTAAAGCTTCATCTGCTTGCACCTTTAGAGCGACTTTTTTGCCGCGCCTATAGAAAGAATCACAGGTAATAGCCACTTTTGCCGTACAATCATTCAACCTGTCTCCGAATGCTGCAGCACTAAAACCCGAGAAAACAACGGAATGAATTGCACCTATCTTTGCGCATGCCAGCATTGCTATCGGAAGTTCTACATGCATTGGCAAATAAATACCTACTCTGTCTCCTTTTTTAACACCCAAACTCTTTAAAGCGTTGGCGAGCTTGTTAACCTCGGTATAGAGCTCCCCATAAGTCCACTTCTTTATATCTCCCGGTTCTCCTTCAAAAATATAGGCAACTTTATCCTTCTTTCCTGTCTTTACATGTTTGTCAAGAGCGTCGTGAACGATGTTATATTCTGCTCCTACAAACCACTTAACGAATGGAGGGTTCCACTCAAGAACTTTCTCATAGGGCTTGTACCATTCTATCAACTCTTTTGCCATTTCTGACCAAAACCATTCTATGTCTTGAGCTTTTTCCAATAATTCCTTTAAGTCCTTTATGCCGTGTTTATCCATCCACTTCTTTACATTGGTCTGCTCGACAAACTCCTGCGTGGGTTTAAAAACTCTTTTTTCTTCTAATAGGACACTTATATCCTTTTTTTCTTCGTTACTCAATTTCTCCTCCCTTTAATTTTTACAATATTTTGATTAAATTGACAAACTCTAATTTAAAAAAGTCTTGTAAATTTATTATATCGGCGATTTAAATTTTGTCAATACCAGATAACTCCCTTTTAACCTCATTTGAACCTAATTCATAGTATTAAAATTATTGAAAGATAATTTTATATTTTTCCTTGAAAATTAAACATCAAAAATTAAAAAGTAAAATTACATATGAAAACGCAAAAACAAAAAAATGATAGGACGCGGATTTTCGCAGATTAAAAAGGATTTTTTATTTGTTTTTTTATTCATTTTTGAAATTTAATTTGTAATTTTAAATTTTGATATTTGATTTTTACATTTCATTGGCTTTACCATAAAAATTATACTATTCCAATTGATGAATATAAGTATTACCTCAAAAATAGGGGCTCTCCTGATGCGGGGATTGACTTTTCCCCCTCCTTATATAGAATATATAAAAGGAGATTAGCTGATGTTGGATATCAAAATTACAGGAACCGGATCTTATCTGCCCGATAAAATTTTAACAAATTCCGATTTAGAGAAAATGGTGGACACTTCCGATGAATGGATTACGACAAGAACAGGCATCAAAGAAAGGCATATCGCGGGTAAAAACGAAACACCTTCAGACTTAGCCACAGAAGCAGCAAAGAAAGCTCTTGATATGGCTGGAATCGGAGCGAAGGAATTGGACCTGGTTATGATTGCGACAATAACTCCGGATAATTTTTTCCCTGCGACTGCCTGTTGGGTTCAGAAAAAACTCGGCGTTAAACCCGGAGTACCCGCTTTCGATATAGGCGCTGCGTGCTCGGGATATCTTTATGGTCTTATCCTAAGCTCCATCATGATAAAAACAGGGGCTGCCAATAAGATACTTCTATGCGCAAGCGAAACTCTTTCAAAAATTACTAACTGGAATGATCGTTCCTCCTGTGTCCTTTTCGGTGATGGAGCCGGCTGTTCGGTAATCGAGAAATCAGAAGGAGATTCAAGTTTGCTTTCCTATGTTTGGGGCGCAGATGGAAGACTGGGAGACCTTTTAATCCAGCCTGCAGGAGGTACAAAAATGCCGGCATCTTTCGATACCGTAAAACAAAACCTTCATACTGTAGCAATGCAGGGTAACGAAGTTTATAAACACGCCGTAACGAAAATGAAAAAAGCTGCTACAGAGTCCCTGAAAAAGGCTAATTTAAAGGGTGAAGATGTAGACATATACGTACCCCATCAAGCTAACATCAGAATAATCAAATCTACGATAAAGAGAGCGGGGATCCCTATGGATAAAACCATTGTTACGATTGACAAAACCGGAAATATGTCCGCTGCCACCATACCTGTTGCTATTGATTGGGCAGTAAGAGAGGGAAAACTCAAAAGAGGAAACATTCTACTATCAACAGCTTTTGGTGGTGGTTTTACATGGGGAGGCACAGTCTTAAGGTGGTAACTCGGTGATTGAATTAAGACTTCACGGAAGGGGAGGACAGGGAACTGTTGTCGCAACTAAAATACTTGCCGAGGCTCTATCTGCTGAAGGCAAATTCGTTCAAGCTTTCCCTGAATACGGTGTAGAAAGAAGAGGCGCTCCGGTTAGATCTTTCTTACGAATTAGCGATGATGTTGTATACGAGAGATCCAAAATATACGAACCTGACCATATCACTATTCTTGATCCTACTCTTATAGGATTAGTTGAACTTACAGATGGACTGAAAAGAGGCGGTTGGATCATTGTTAATACTACCCGGAAACCTGAAAAACTGGGCTTTGACAGTAAATTTAAGGTCGCCACTATCCCGGCAAAGGAAATTGCTCTTAAGTATCATCTGGGGTCCGAATCTTCTCCGATTGTCAACACAGCTATACTCGGAGGAATTATAAAAATCCTAAAACTCTGCAGTCTGGAGTCTCTTACAAACGCTATAAAACAGGAAGTCCCCGTCAAAAAAGAGGAAAACATCAAAGCAGCCGAAGAATCATATAGAAAAACAAAGGGGTAAGAAATGGCAAAAAAATCAGATGAAAAAATCATATATAAAAAAGAGAAAGAAATGCCCCCTTCCGCAATTTCTTTTTATTCGATGGATTACAACAAAACAGGAAGCTGGAGGAATTTTCGCCCGGTAATAGATTATGAAAAGTGCACTCTTTGTATGATTTGCTGGAAATTCTGTCCGGAAGCCGCTATAAAACTTGAAAAGACAAAGAAAAAAGGCAAGGAAGAAGTCAAACCTGTAATTGATTATGAATACTGTAAAGGTTGTGGTATTTGCTGGGAAGAATGTCCCACAAGAGCCATAGACATTGAAGAGGAGACGGATTGAGAAAAGTTTTAACGGGCAATCATGCCTTATCTTACGGTGCTAAACTTTCCAGAGCCGAGGTAATATCAGCATACCCGATAACACCCCAAACTGAAGTTGTGGAGCTTCTCTCTCAAATGTGCGCTTCAGGAGAGCTGAAAGCAAAATTCATCAAAGTAGAATCCGAACACTCTGCTATGGCTTCACTCATCGGGGCTTCTGCTGTCGGGGTTAGAACATTCACCGCCACCTCCTCGCAGGGTCTCGCCCTGATGCATGAAATGCTCCACTGGGCTGCCGGAGCCAGGACTCCGGTAGTAATGGGTAACATCAATAGAGCCTTTGCCCCTCCATGGTCTGTCTGGACCGAACAGAACGATTCATTATCACAGAGAGATACAGGCTGGATGCAACTTTATGCTCAAAACAATCAGGAAGTTCTGGATTCGGTCATTCAAGCTTATAAAGTCGCAGAATCGCTCGACCTGCCTGCTATGGTAGTTCTGGCTGCTTTCGTTCTTTCACATACCTCAGAAACAGTTGATATCCCCGCTCAGGAGAAAGTAGACGAATTTCTTCCGCCTTATAAGAGAGAATATAAGATTGATCCTGATGAGCCTCACGCATTTGGAGGTTTGACAAAACCTGATAATTATTTTGAATTGAGATACAAAATTCAGAAGGCTATGGAAAAAGCTGTGAGTAAATGGGAAGAAGTTGGAGAAGAGTTTGAAGCTTTCTTCGGTAGAAAATACGGTTTGGTGGAGACTTATAAAGTTTCGGACGCAAAAGACTTAATTGTCTCCTCGGCGACCATAGCTTCTACAGCAAGAAACGCGGTTGATAGCTTACGCGAAAAAGGCAAAAAAGTTGGACTCCTGCGAATAAGAGTTTTCAGACCTTTCCCTGCAGAAATGATCCGCAGGATTCTAAGTTCTGTAGATAAAGTTATTGTGATTGACAGAAATATTGGATTCGGTTCTTCGGGAATATTCTGCCAGGAAGTTAAAGCTGCTATGTACAACGAAAAAAACACACCTCCGATATTCGGAGTAATAGCGGGGCTCGGAGGGCGGGATGTCACCAGTAAAGATATAATTGAAATATACGAAGATGTTATTAAAATGGAAAAGCCGGAATCAGATATAATCTGGAAAGACCTTAAAATATGAAATCAAAAATACCGGAACAAGAAATAATGAGCTGCGGGAATGTTGCCTGTCAGGGATGCGGAGCTACTCTTGCAATGCGATATGCGCTTAAAGCTCTGGGGAAAAATACGGTCCTTACAATACCCGCATGTTGCTGGACGGTAATAGATGGGCCTTTCCCCCACTCTACGGTTAACGTACCCCTTTTCCATACTGCTTTCGCAGCTGGCGCATCTACCGCTTCCGGTATAAAAGCCGGATTTGAAATCCTGGGGAAGGACACTAACGTAGTTGCCTGGACAGGAGATGGAGCTACTTATGATATAGGACTTGGAACGGTTTCGGGTGCAGCCGAGAGAAATGATGACATACTTTATGTGTGTTATGATAACGAAGCTTATATGAATACAGGTAATCAGAGGAGCAGTTCAACACCACTCAAAGCCTGGACTACGACCACTCCCGTAGAGAGCCCTAAAGAAAGTCATAAAAAGGACATCATTTCAATAATGGCGGCGCACCGAATACCCTATATCGCGACAGCTTCAATTGCTTATCCCGAAGATATGATAGAGAAATTCAAAAAAGCTAAAGATATTAAAGGTATGAGATTTATCCTTGTCTTTTGTCCCTGTCCGACAGGCTGGAAGTATGCTCCGCAATTAACGGTAAAATTAGCCCGGCTTGCTGTACAGAGCAATCTTTTTCCGTTATTAGAAATTGAAAACGGTACAAAATGGAAATTGACGAAGAAAATTGCCCACCCAAAACCGATCGCCGAATATTTGAAACTACAGGGAAGATTCAAACACTTGAACAAGAAAGATATAGCGGAAATTCAACAAATTGTTGAGGCGGATTGGAACCTATTACTCAAAAAAATAGAAAAATAAATCATTCAACAAACTATTGATTATTACGAAATATTATTTAGAATATTCGAAAGGAGGTTTGAATGTCAGGACATTCAAAATGGCATAGCATAAAACACCAGAAGGCCTCTGAAGATAAAAAAAGAGGCAAGGTGTTTTCCAAATTATCTCGTAAGATTTCGGTAGCCGCCAGGAATGGTAAAGACCCTGAAAAAAATGTCGAGCTTCGAAACGCCGTCCAGGAAGCAAAAGACAATGATGTACCAAAAGACAATATTGAAAGAGCAATACTCAGAGGCTGCGGAGAACTTCCCGGTGTAGAATATACGGAAATAAAATACGAAGGTTACGGTCCCGGCGGTGTCGCTTTATATATAGAATGCTTAACCGACAACAAGAACAGAACAGCCTCCGATATAAGGCACGCAATGGAAGCACATGGAGGAAAATTAGGAGCAGAGGGATGTGTTTCATATCTCTTCGAAAGAAAGGGTTTGATACTTGTACCTAAGGAAGGTACTTCGGAAACGGAAGTTTACGATGCGGCCATAGAAGCCGGCGCGTTAGACATAAATGAAGAAGACGATGTCTATGAAATTCAGACCAATCATACCGATCTGCATAAAGTTTACAAAGCACTCCAGGAAAAGAACATCCCCGTCGAATCATTTGAGCAAACTTTCCTGCCAACAGCAACAAAAACGGTAGAGGAAAAGGATGCCAGAAGAATCCTTAAACTTTTGTCCGCACTTGAAGACTATGATGATGTCCAGGAAGTTTATTCTAATTTTGACATCCCGGATGAGATCTTGGCTGAAATAGGGTCCAAAGATTGAAAATAATGGGAATAGACCCGGGGCTTTCCCAAACCGGAATAGCAATACTATCGGAAGAAAAAGAAAACACTGAACTTTCCTGGGAAATATTGAAACATAAAATATGTGAAAATAGACTTTATAAATATTTTGATTCACTCTCTAAAATTTTAAACACAGAGAAACCGGACCAGATTGTAATAGAAAGTATATTCAGAGGACCAAACACACAAACACTCATAAAGATAGCGGAACTTCGCGGAGTATATCTCTTGCTCTCTCAAATGGAAGGCCTACCTGTTTCGGAATTTACACCCCGAGAAATCAAACAATCGGTAACCGGTTCCGGAGCTTCTTCCAAGGAACAGGTGAGATACATGGTTAAGAAAATATTGGGCATTAACGAGAAAATCCCTCTGGATGTTTCCGACGCTTTTGGTGCAATAATATGTTATCTTAACAAAAATAACAAATATGCTGGAATCAATTAAAGGAATAGTTTTAGACATAGAAAAAGATAAAATCAGCGTCAGCGTTGGCGGTTTTGGTTTCTCCATTAATGCTGTTATGGAAAGCGAAACTCCTACCGTAGGTGACGAAATTTTCTTATACACTCATCTATCAATAAATCAAAATGGTGTTGATATTTACGGATTCGAAAACAAATTGGAAAGAGAACTTTTTAGGACAATTATCAAAGTCCCGAATATCGGACCCAAGACGGCATTTTCTCTGATGTTGGGCCTCGGGGGCAGCGGCATAAGGAGAGCTCTGGATAATAATGACCCCGAACCAATATCGAGAGTCAAGGGAATAGGCAGTAAAACCGCCAAAAGGATAATTCTTGAACTGAAAGATAAGTTGAAAATGGCACCGGGAAAAGAATTCGAAGAAGCGAAAAAAGCTCTCATCTCAATCGGTTACAGTTCGAAAGAAGCAGATCAGGCAATATACGAAGTTGTAAAAGATGAGGACTATCTTTCGGTAGATGAAATAGTAAAAAAGGTTTTGAAGGAAATATGAGAATAACATCTCCTTCAAAAGACCCAATTGATGCTCAATACGAGAAAAGTCTCCGCCCAAGATCCTTCTCGGAATTCATTAATCAGGACAGAGTAAAAGAAAACCTCAAAGTTTTCACAAAAGCAGCAAAAAAAAGAGACGGACCTCTGGATCATGTCCTTCTTTTTGGTCCACCGGGGCTTGGAAAAACAACACTGGCTCACATCATTGCCAGGGAAATGGAAGTTGATATTACAACGGTATCCGGCCCTGTTCTTCAAAGACCAAGAGATCTTGCGGGAATTCTCACAAAACTTCATAGATTTGATGTGCTATTTGTAGATGAAATACATCGAGTCAATAAAGACGTAGAAGAATATTTATATCAGGCTATGGAGGATTTTTCCATAAATATAATGATAGATTCCGGGCCGGCTGCGAGGTCCATAGAAATAAATCTACAACCTTTTACGCTCGTGGGAGCGACAACCAGAACAGGTCTCCTATCAGCAGCTCTGCGTTCACGATTTGGATATATTCCACGTTTAAACCATTACCAGCCTGAGGATTTAACCCAGATAATTAAACGTTCTTCTTCTATTCTTGATATCAAGGTAAGCAGTGACGCATCGGATGAAATAGCAAAGAGGGCACGGGGAACTCCAAGGATAGCGAACAGACTCCTGCGGCGGGTTAGGGACTTTGCGGACGTAAAAGGCAAAGGCGAAATCGATTTAGATATAACAAAGTACGCTCTGGAACAACTCGAAGTAGATACCATGGGACTTGATATTATGGACAAAGCAATACTTAAAAGTATAATCGAAAAATTCAACGGTGGCCCAGTGGGGTTAAATACTCTTGCTACTTCGGTGGGAGAGAAGGCGGAAACCATAGAAGAGGTTTTCGAACCATTTTTAATAATAAGCGGTTTTCTAAAAAGAACTCCACAGGGCAGACAAGCAACACCACTTGCTTACGAACATTTAAAGATTAATCCTCTTAAGGGTAAAGGTAAAACTTTATTTTAATTTCACCGCAGAGGCGCAGAGTACACAGAGCCATACGACACCCAAATTTTTTTTGTTTCAACTAAATCCCAACCCCAAAATCCTAAATCCTAACTTTGCCACAGAGCACACCCTGGTACAGTCGTTCCTCCCTACAGGGCAAGCAGATTAACACAAGATTACTTTATTTTTTTAACTTCCCAATTGCCCAACCTCCTAACAATTTCATTAATAACAAATCACACAAATAGCACGAATCTTTTTTCTTCCGTCGTCCGTCCACGGTCTTCGGTTGGCTTCAGACCTGATACCTAACAAAACCCTTGACATTCCTATCATAAATATGTAAAATTTTATAATAGCGAACCGAAAAAGGAGGGTTCATGAAAAAGTTTGTTTTATGCATTATTTTGTTACTCATAAGTGTTCCACTTTCTGCTGGAATATTTGGTCTCTCAGCAGGAGCAACAGGTGGAGTCGAAAGGTGGAAAGTAAATGTCGAGGATTCAGAAGAAGCAGCAGACATGCAAACTTATCCAGCAATTGGACTTACAGCGACTTTTTCTCCGCCTATTCTTCCGGTAGGTATACGAGGCAGTATTGAATATGCATGGAAATCCCAAACACAAGAAACAGTACTTGGAGATCTCACAACTGAGATTTCCCTTGTTTTTGTTCTAATTGGACTTGAATATTCTATAGCGCCACCGCTTTCTCCTGCGTCTCTTTATGTCGGTGCAGGATACGAAATGGCTACGATTTCAACAAGCATGTCTGGCATTATACATGCTAGCTCTTCATCAACCGATTCGGGTGTTCTCTTTTATACAGGGACAAATTTAAATATGGGACTAATTGCAATTTTTGCCGAAACCGGTTACGGTATTATATTTATGGAAGGTGGAAATATTACGCATATTCCGATAAGAGGTGGAATAAAAGTCAGCATTTAATATTAAAAAACCTGTCAATAAAACTTTCAGTATATAACAACCTGAGATAAAGAATAATAATTATAAAGTACACAAAAATTATTTTATTATTTGCATTTTTGCGTACTTTAATTTCAAGGAGATAATATTGAAATTTATAATGATCTATACCATTCTTCCTGATAAAGCTATAACCAAAAAAATAGCAAGAACTCTGGTTGGTGAGAATTTAGTTGCATGCGCCAATTTTTTCCCAATTGAATCTATATATAGATGGAAAAACAAACTCAACGAAGATAAAGAATATGCTCTTATTATGAAAACAAGAAAATCCTTATACCGGAAAGTCGAGAAAAAGATAAAGGAGCTGCATCCGTACGAAATTCCGGCAATCGTTTCCTATGAAATTGTAGAGGGCTTAAGCAGTTATCTTTCCTGGATACAAAAAGAAACCACAGATTAACACAATATTTTTATCTCACCGCAGAGACGCAAAGAACGCAGAGCCCCCATCCCCCAAACGAGAACCACAAGATTTCACAGATTTACACAAGATTTTCTGTCGTTTAAAACCCATCCCCACCACCAAATTAATCTCACACAAAGACACGGAGCCTCACCACACCCAGTTATTGGACGCAGATTAAAAAAGGATCAACAGGATTTTTTTTGTTGTTTTCAACCCCTAACTTCCTAACTAAAATATTGCCACTGATTTACACGGATTTTTCTTTGTTGTTTTTTGCTAAAAACGAAAGGCCAACTGCAAAAGCTCAGAGCCTTACAACACTATTTAACAAGTATCATTTCATGCTTCAAAACAAACCTTTCTGCCTCCATATGACAGAAGTAAATCCCGGAGGGTAAGCCGTCCGGATTCCATTCAACCATATGCCTCCCGGACTCCTTATATCCTGAACCCAAATCTGCAATTTCCTGTCCTGATAAATTATATATCTTTAAATCAACATAACCGTTTGTTGGTATCTCAAACCATATTGCAGTTGTAGAATTAAACGGATTTGGATTGTTATATAATTTGAAAGCAATCGGGATTTCTCCCCCGGGATACTCAATTCCTGCCTCTCCTTCTAAAGCTGCCTGTACTGCATAATATGCCGGTTTTGCTTCATAATCAGTATCAAAAAGTGAGGGATACTCATTATTATGCCATCCGTGTCCATCGTCTATGTGCCAGGTATTCCATCCGACTTTTCCAGTGAAACGTTTCTCAAGCAAAACGTCTAAGATAGAACGATACGTAACTCCCTGTTCATCAAAACTTTCTTCTGGGACTCCGCTCTTTATCCATACGCCTGCTTCCGTAACATGAAATTCGAGGTCATTGCTATGTGCCCAGTCTATCAAGTTTCTCAAATCATTTAATTTGCTTGCCGATTCCCACCCCACATCAACATGAGCCTGCCATCCAATTCCATCTACCCGAAGGCCAAAATCCTTAAGGTAAAGCACAGTCTGCTTAATCAGATCCCAGGAGGCAGTATTCTCAGGGTGTTCATGGTGATTGTAAATCAACTTTATATCAGGCGCGAGTAAATCACAGATTTCAAATGCTCTTTTGATATAAATTGGAGTATTGTTAGGATCAGTATCCTGACCAATTATAAACCATGGGCACTCCCAGCCTGTTCCCGGTCCATTTGTATGCCAGTTTCCACTAACCACGGTTTCATTAACAACATCCATATATTCAAAACCGTAGGTTCCGTTATACCGCTTGCATAGCGAATCCAAAAATACACACATATTGGTATCAAGTTCCTCGGGCGTCCTGCTGTCATCCTGAGCCCACTGGGAACACTGGGGGCCAATCGGACAGTGCATTCTTAGTATTTGATCATTGGAATTGATATGAGCAGCCCAGGCATCGGTCTGCGTCCAGTTCCAACCAGATGAATTATCAGGATAAATAGCCCACTGCTTGAAATCGTTTTCAGGAGTAACATAGTTAAATTCACGGTCCATAATATTCCCCGTACTTGTACCAAAAGACCATGCCCCTGTCGTACCACCGATGATTATACTGTCGGCATATCTATCAGCTACAATATCTCTAAGTCTTCGCCCTGTTGGCACCGGTTGAGCCTGAACTTTAAGCGAATATATTGTAACAAAAAGAACTAAAAGAAAAATTATGCGCTTGATCATTTTCAACAACCTCCTTATTGTTTATAAAAACAATGTGTTTTCAATAGGCTGCAAATATTTTTAAGGTTAAACATATTTTAATATAGCTTATACTAATATTATAAACTAAATTTATAATCATGTCAAGTGTAAAAAAAAATACTTAACATTATACTACTTGACACTTATAATTTTTTTATTTAAAGCAACATTTCCCATGTATATATTAAAATTATATTACGATATTTCCACTATGTTAAGTATGGCAAATGGGGTTGCTATAATACACGTTTGGATTATCCTTGAATAAATTTTTAAGAGGAAAATTTGAAAAAAGATAAAAAATCAAAACAAAAGGGAATTGGAGAATTTGTACGTTCCGCAATGTGGATGTGGGGACGATATAGTCCTTCCAGAATGCTTTTTTTCTTAAAAGTCGGAAGTAGACTTTTACTTGCGAAAAGGAGAAGAACAAAAAAACAAAAGCATATTCAGGGAAATATTCCCGCTGTTATAGCAATCAGCCCGACAATGCGATGCAATTATAATTGCAGAGGCTGTTATTCAAGAGACAGAAAATCGGATAAGGAACTCCGCACGGAAGAGCTTGATTCTCTTTACGCGGAAGCAATAGACCTGGGAGTTCTTTCTATTGTTGTCACAGGCGGAGAGCCGTACTTGCGAGATGATACAATCGAACTTATGGAAAAGCACAAAAAACTTCTTTTTGTCCCTATAACGAACGGTTCAAAAATGACTCCTAAACTTGCAAAACGCATAGCAAAAAGCGGAAACATAATACAACTCGTCAGCATTGAAGGCTTCGAGCAACACACTGATAATAGAAGAAAAAAAGGGGCGCATAAAATTGCTCTTAGAACGATGCAATTATTGCGGAAAACCGGTGCATGTTTTGGTTTTGCAGTAACAAATACTTCCGAGAACTCAAGGTTTCTCGGAACCGATGCTTTTATAGATAGCATGGTAGAACTTGGATGTTCTATCGGTTATTTTACGGAATACGTACCCTGCGGATTACATCCAAAATTAGATTGGGTCTTAGGTGAAAAGGAAAGGGCATCGTTTCGGAAAAAAGTCCTGGATTTTAGAAAAAGAAAACCGATTGTGTTGGTTCAATTTCCTCAGGATGAATACGGCGAAGAAAACCGTTGTACAGCAGCAGGAATTTCATCCTTACACATCAATTCCGAAGGGGGAATCGAACCCTGTCCATTTATAAATATTTCCCTCGAGAATATTCGCGGCGGCGGTCTGAAAACAGCCTTCGAATCTCCTTTTCTAAAGGCAATTCGAGAAAGGAAGCATCTCCTGCAGAGAAAAACCCTTGCATGTTCGCTGTTTGAACATTATTCGGAGTTGGAAGAATTAGCAAGAAAAATTTAAAAATCAAAGACCGAAACAAAAAAAGAGCAACAACGAATCACACTAATAGCACGAATAAAGGCAAAAAAACTATTTTTTAAAACAATAACTACTTTTAACTCATTTGTGAAATTTGTGCTATTTGTTGTTAAAAAACGGGGTGTTGGGGGAAAACTGTAAAAATCTCTGTGGGCTCTGTGGCTAATTTACAGTTTGACAATTGGCAAAAAAATGATAATATTACCCTGAGGAATATATGAGTTTAAATTGCGGAATTATCGGACTTCCTAATGTTGGAAAGTCCACTATATTCTCTGCCTTAACCTGCCTTTCTGTAAAGGCTGAAAATTATCCATTCTGTACTATCGAACCTAACTTAGGTATGGTAGAAGTACCAGACGAACGATTAAGTAAAATAGCCGATATATTAAATATAAATAAAAAAATACCTGCAACCGTAGAGTTTGTAGATATAGCAGGTCTTGTTGAAGGAGCATCCAAGGGAGAAGGTCTTGGAAATCAATTTTTAAGCCATATTAGAGAGGTCAATGTTATAATTCATATAGTCAGGTGTTTCGAAGATCCGGATGTTTCTCATCCATATGAAAATATAGACCCAACTCGCGATATCGAAGTAATAAACATGGAACTTATATTAGCTGACCTTCAAACCGTGGAAAAAAGTCTGCAAAAAAACATAAAACTGCTCAAGAGTCAGGACCAGAAGCTGAAAAAGAATGCTCAAGGTACAGTATCCTTACTTGAGAAATTGCAGCAGGAACTAAAGAAGGGAATACCCGTAAAGAATATAGCGTTAAAAGATGAAGAGAAAAAATCAATAAAAGATTTAAATCTTCTTACCACTAAAGAAGTACTGTATGTCTGTAATATCGATGAAAAAAGTATAAATAATGAAAACAAATTCACGGAATCTGTAAAAAATTACGCTAAAAAAGAAAACGCTTCCGTAATTGAAATTTGCGGTAAAGATGAGCAAGAAATAGCGGCAATAAAATCCGAAGAAGAAAAAAATGAATTTATGGAAATGCTGGGTCTGGAAGATTTAGCTCTCAATCGCCTTATAAAAACCGCGTACGATCTCTTGGGTTTAAAGACTTTCTTTACAGAAAACGGCCAGGAAGTACGTGCCTGGATGTTCAAAGAAGGATCAAAAGCACCGGATGCAGCGGGAATTATTCATACCGATTTCGAAGAAGGTTTTATTAAAGCGGAAGTTTTCCACGCTAACGATTTATTCGAATACAGTTCCAAAACAAATATAAAAGAACACGGAAAAATACGAATCGAAGGGAGAGATTATGAGGTTAAAGATGGAGATGTTATTTTATTTCACTTTAAGGCATAGCGCGGCAAAGCCGCTAAAATGTAAAAATTGAATATGAAAATGAGAAATGTATCTAAAAAGAAAAAAAGGTTGACCACAGAGGACACAGAGAAATGATTATGTTAAAAAAGAAAAAAACACTGAGTACACAGAGGGAAAAAGATGCCCTGGGTTAATTTTCATACTCATTCGGCTTTTGATGACGGAAATGTCGTACTCGAAGAATACGTTAAGGAAGCCTTAAAACAGAATGTCGCTATTCTCGGTTTCAGCTCGCACAATCCCCTGCCTTTTTCAGTGGATTGGGTTCTAAAAAAAGAAGACTACGAAAAATACTGTAAGACCGTTCGGAACCTTTCAGAAAAATATAAAGATAAAATTAGAATACTTCTCGGATTAGAAATGGATTTCCTTCCATCCATAAAATCTTTTTACAAAGAAGGAATCGACTTATCCGCACTTGATTTCCATATAGGGTCAGTCCATTTCGTTAACTTTTTTGAGGATAATAAAGGCTGGGCTATCGATGAAAGCCAGGAGGATTTTGAAAAAGGATTAGATGAAATCTACGGCGGGGATATAAAAAAGGTAGTAGAGGATTATTATAAACTAATCAGAGAAATGTTAAAACTGGAAAATCCTGATATAGTCGCGCATCTTGATTTGATAAAAATGCATAACAAAAACGAAAAATATTTTTCCGAGGAAGAGAACTGGTACAGACAAGCCGTTCTCGATACTTTAAAAGTAGTTGCAAAATCACATTCAATTTTAGAGGTAAATACCGGAGGGATCGCGAGAGGAAAGATAGATTCTTTATATCCAAGCAATTGGATAATTGAAGAAGCTTATAATATGCGTATTCCTATAACTATAAGTTCGGATGCCCATAAACCGGAACAAATCACTGCTAAGTTCAAAGAAGCCGCTTTACTCCTTAATTCCATCGGATATAAAGAGGTTTATATATTACACAAAAAGACTTGGGCACCGCATCCGTTTTCGGTTGAAGGAATCGAACTTTAAGAAAAACCTAACCACGAGATTACACAAGATTATCACAAGATTTTTGTTTGTTTTCTCCATCCCCCACACCCAAAAGAATTAGCCACGGATTAACACGGATATACACGGATAAAAAAAAGAATATTTTTTGTTTTAAAACTCCCAACTCCACCCTATAATTGGACGCAGATGAACGCAGATTCTAAGGATTTTATTATTGTTTTGACCCGAAACAACAATTAACACAATAGTCTTTAATAATTCTCTTATGCTTTTCTGAACTAACAATTTATCCGTATTGTAGTTTTTATGCAAACAAATTTTGCTAAAAGGGTTGAATAAACATCTGTTTTAAAAGCGTTTATTTTTTATTGTGGCTATTCTTTATAACTCAAGACTTTTGAGTCCTTGACAATCAGGTTTTGTCTTTTTGGATTGAGAGATTCTTTAACGTGGCTTCTTACTAATCCAACTATCAAAGAGACTTTGTATCCTTCCCTTAGCCAATCCTCTATTTTGGGAATTTTTATTTTTAATGTTTTAGTTGTCTTTACTAATCCACTTAAACCCTCACCTAAGAAGGTCTCTCCAATCTCGATAAATTCTGTCGTAATTTCGTTTTTAATTTTTCCTTCAGTGTCAGTAAAAGAGGCTTCTAGCCATGCTCTAAGTCTTGAGGGTTTATCATTTACGGCTAAATAGACATCTAAATCAATAGTTAACTCCTTATCTCCGGACACCTTTAGTACGCCAACATTTCCCTTTATTTTCAGCTTATTCTTTTTATATTTATCCTTTTTCAGAACATTTATACATTTTTCTACAATTTGATTAGAGGGAAAATTCAATATTATACTTGATATCTCATTAGAAAATTCTTCCCACTTATAAGGTAAGTGAATAAAGTCTCCAATCTTACGAGGTGGAGAAGGAGGTAGTTCATTTTTTATTTCTTTTGGATAAGCAGGGTCTATTATAATTACTTGAAAATCACCTTTTCTTTTTCTTTCTATAATACCGGCTCGCAAATAATCATCTCGCAGACTATGACCAACTATAATTATTACTCTGGCGCGGGCTAGTGAACTTAAGAAATGCGAATATAATGCAAAGAAATGTTGAGCATATATATCCTTAAATCTTGTGGGAACAATTATAATTTTTTCAACTTTTTTTCCAACAGGATTGATGTTAGTGTTAGAATGTATTCTCTCAATTGTACCATCCCCATCTATATACCATGTTACCGAACCATGTAATTTAATTAATTTAAACCCTTTCTGTCCGCTAAAATCGATCTGGTTATTCCAAAGAAACCTTTGTCCTTTTTCAGTAAAGTTGTCATTGATTTTAATGTTTTTTTCTATAGCAACATACTCCAAAGCATAATCGTAGTTTGTCGAATAAACTGGGTAACCGACTTTAGATAATGCATCAACAAATCCGGCATTGATTTTTACCGCCATCTCTCTATCAAATTGAAAACAAACCCGAGATAAAAAATCCAGGATACCTTTTCTGGCATTTACTACATCTTTTACGTTGCTATCTAGCTTTTTATTATATTCTCTAACTTTACGAGAGGTCTTTACTCTTGAGATATTTTTTTCTACAAATCGATTAAGGTTTGAGTCCTTAAATCCAATTATGGAATTGGCCGCCAGCAAAAACTCCTCTAAATCTTGATCGACACCCATTTCTCGAATAAAAAATTTGCATGTTTTTTTATCTTCTGTAGATATGCCCGATTTTCTCTTATCCATATAGGCACGATACATTCCTTGCATTGCAGGAATTCCTATAGGAACGGAAACACCTGCTCCAAACAGGAACATTACATCATCACTATTAAAATCCATTTTACCCATATATTTTCAAATTAGACACAACTTTTGTATATATTTACCTAGTATTACCTAAATTGAAGGTTTCTTTCTTACCTCATGATAAATATAAAGATTTTTACAGTCTTGTCAAGACATTGGAAATTAGGTTTTTAGTCTCGGGTTTTAGGTATTAGTTTTCTTAAAAAAACAAATAAAATGAAAAGGGGGGTGGTTGGGTAATCCAGTGTAAATCTGTGTGTATCTGCGTCCTATATTCTTTGTGTCTTAGTGCCCTTCGTGGCAAAGAATTCCTTGACAAATCCTCGGAAATATCTACAATTAAAAAGATGGATTCTTCTATATCGATTTAGAGAAGAGGAGGGATAATGAAAAAAGATAAAGTTTCAGTATACTTAACAGGTAATGGTGGACAATCCTATCATGATATGCTATCAGAAGATGCAGAAAAATTGGAAAAGATTTTAGATGAAGGCTCAAATAGTAAAACTTTTAAATTTACAGACGGCAAAACCGAAAACAAAGTTATTGTGGTTCTGGATAAGCTCTTTGTAATGGAAATTGGAAGCGATAAGGGTTAGTTTTCATCTTAGAAAGTCATAGGTAGATATATGTATAGTGGATATAATACAACCGTTGTGCGAAAGGCAAGGTGCCGAATAATAAGACAGTATAAAAGATGCAGAAAAAACGTATTTTTAATCCCGCGAAGAAAAAGACAAAACCGCCGTCCGTGGCAGGCTAATAAAATATTTATTATTGGAGTGATTATTATTAATGAGCTATAAAAGAAATACGGTTAAATCCATTGAAGTTTCATTATTCAATAATGAAAGAGAAGGTAAATTATTGAATCTTCAAGAAGGTCTTGATTATCAGATGTTTTATAAACATACCAACGGTGAACTCTGGATTGGCGATAGTATAAAATGGTTAAAATCTCTATCATCCCAGAGCATTGATTTAATATTTGCCGACCCCCCATATAATATTAAGAAAGCAGAATGGGATACATTTGAGAGTCAAGCTCAATACATTGAATGGTCAATGCAATGGATTAAAGAAGCAGAAAGAGTATTAAAGAGTACTGGCACTTTTTTTATTTGCGGTTTTTCAGAAATCCTTGCTGACCTTAAGCATCCTACATCAAAATATTTTAAATCTTGTCGCTGGATAGTTTGGCATTATAAAAATAAAGCAAATTTAGGGAGCGACTGGGGACGGAGTCATGAGAGCATATTGCATTTTAGAAAATCAAAAGATTTTACGTTCAATATTGATAATATTAGAATTCCATATGGTGAACACACATTAAAATATCCAAGCCACCCACAAGCAAAAACTAGTCAATATGGAAAGGGTAAAAATGGCAAACATATTTGGGAACCAAATCCGCTTGGCGCAAAGCCAAAAGATGTTTTAGAAATACCTACTACATGTAATGGTATGCACGAAAAGACACCCCATCCTACTCAAAAACCCGAAGAGTTGCTTCGAAAAATAATTCTAGCTTCTTCGAATATTAGAGATACAATATTGGATCCATTTTGTGGCTCTGGAACAACTCCAGTTTGTGCAGAACAGCTAAACAGAAAATGGTTAGCTTGTGATTTATCAGAAGAGTATTTAAGTTGGGCAGCAAACAGGATAGATTTAGTTGAAGATTGGCCTATTGAACAATGGAAAAAGTATGATTTTGAAAATCAAAAAAGGAGAAATTCAATAAGATGAGTCTTAAAAGTATAGTCAACAAAGCAACGGATAAATCTAACTTTTCCAACATTCAAGGTTTTATCAACTTTTGTAATGAATATCTATCTTATATTGTAAACAATTTGCAGGCTATTATTATATCTCAAAATGAAAATCATTATAGGTTTTATCAATACGATCGTTCTGGCAATTTTCAAATTACACGACCAATTAATTCAAACTTAATGTATGATTTTAAAAGTTTCAAGGGAAATTCTAAAGAGTATTTGAAAATTTTAAAAAACATCAAAACAATTAACAAAAATGATTCTACTATACGAGAATTGTTAAATAATACGACATACACAATACAGCAAACAATCGGCGCCGCATTAGATGCTTTACCAGCAGGAAAATCTAACACCGCAAGAAAATTGAACGGGGATTTATTTGAGCATTTTATACGATTAATTATCCGTGAAATAGGTTTACAATGTGATACCGGTGTTGTACAAATTCCAGTGATGCTAAATGGCGAAAAATTGTTCAATATGAGCTATCAACACGATTTACTTATCAAAGAGAAAGATGAAATAAAACTTATTGGTTCTATTAAAACATCAAGTAAAGATAGAATTGATAAAATATTTATAGATAAGTTTTTATACAACAAGTTAACCGAAAAGCAAACTCCTCATATCGCTATTTTTCTGAATGATGTTCAAAGAAAGAATACTGCAAAAGAAAATAAATATGGCATTAATGCTACATTTTTGCCAGGTCATTTTAAAGGTTATACTGTTAAGCTTAATCCACTTGACGGTGTTTATTATTGTGATATACGGCCAAATATGCTCACAGAAAAGATTCTTAAAGATCACATAAAAACATTTGATAATCTGTTAATAACAGATATTTGGAAATTCATTTGATTGAAAAACGCCTTGATAGAGGGGTCAAATCTTCTTTGAAAAGCGTTAAGGGGTGGTTACTTTGGGTTTTAGGTTTTAGTTTTTTAAAAAACAAATAAAAAATGGGGGTGGTTGGGTAATTCAGTGTAAATCCATGTTAATTCCGTGGCAATATTTTAGTTAGGAAGTTAGGAGGTTGGGAAGTTGGAGGTTAAAAACAACAAAAAATCCTGTTGATCCTTTTATAATCTGCGTCCAATTATTGGGTGGGGTGTGGCTCTGCGTCCTCTGTGGCAAATCTTAGGTACTAGATACCAGGTTTTAGGTCTTAGTTAAAACAAAAATAAAAACTCTATGCCTCCGTGGCTTTGTGTGAGAATTAGTTTTTTCGTGTGTTTTTTAAACACAAATTAAAAAGGGTGGTAGGGTTTCGTGTATTTAGTGTGTTTCGTGGTTAAATCAGTTTTTTTCTCTGCGTTCTTTGTGTCTCTGCGGTGAATTAGTATTTAAACAACGTATCCAAAAAAGTATATTTATCCAGAAGACCAAAACTTCCCTTAACCGCAGTCTTTTCCGAGTATTCAGTATTACCATCTTTCGGCACATTTTCACCCGAAATCAGGAAAGGAACAGGGGTTCTCGTATGTTTCCGTAATTTTATAGGTACGGGATGATCCGGAAGCACTCCAATAACAACCTCATCATCGATTTTTTCTAAGACAGGGCTAACGAGCCTTCTGTCAAATGCTTCAATTGCTTTTATTTTTAAATCAAGATTTCCCATATGCGAACACTCATCTATCGCTTCAAGATGCAGATAAACAAAATCATTACGCTTTAAAGCATCCAGAGCAGCCTCAATTTTATTCTCATAATTGGTATCAATAAAACCCGTTGCGCCATCCGGTTTAATAGCTTCCATTTTAGTTAATTTACCAATACCCAGTATTACACCCACAGCTGAAATCACCGCACCTTTTTTATGATATTTTTGCTCGAATGACTCTAAGTGAGGTTTCCTACCCGGACTCCACAGCCAGATACAGTTGGCTGGTTTTTTATTATTTTTCATAAGGTCTATATTTGGAGAAGCGTTTGCTAAAATTTTAATACTATCATCAATTAATTTATTAATAACTTCAGCAGTTATTTTACCTTCCAAAGTAAACGCATACGGTAAAACATCTTTCCATTTTTTACCCTGATTTGAATCCGGCTTATGATATCCTATTTTATCCGAAAATTCCTCTCCCTTAAGAATCAAAAGATTTCTGTAACTAACACCCGGATAAAAACTTACCTTTTCATTGCCCAGTTCTTTATTCAATAAACTTATCAAATCATCCGCGCTTTTCTGGTCAATTTGTCCTGCGGCGTAATCTTCCAATATATCTTCCCTTAATGTTATAAGATTGCACCGGAAGGCTATTTCATCTTCTTTCAATTCTATATTTTTGCTTGCAGCTTCAATCGGACCTCTTCCGCAATAGTTCTTCGCAAGATCATATCCCAGAACCGATAGGTTCGCAGCATCACTTGAAGATGGAAAAGGCTTTGGTATGGTAAGAAGCGTTCCCTGTGCTCCGCTCTTCGCAAGAGAATCCAAACCCGGCGTATTCGCAACCTCAAGAGGCGTCTTTCCTTTTAATTCGGAAACTGGCTCATCCGCCATTCCATCCGCTAAAAAAACTAAGTATTTCATGATTTTACCATTTACAAGTTATATACGATTAATATGTTGTCAAGCCACACCCACCATCACACAAACAGGAACCACAAGATTTCACAGATTATCACAGACTTTTTTTGATGTTTTTTACTCGAAACCTGGAATCCTTGAACCCTAAACTTTAATTAACCACGAGATTACACAAGATTATCGCAATATTTGATTTTTTTATTCTAACTTCTAACTCCCAACTTCTAACTTCTTTATTCAACTTTTTTCTTACTCAACAAACTCCCATCTTCCCGAATTTCAAGTTTGTATTTATCCCCTTTCCCATTTTCAGCTTCAATATTATATATAACTTTACCGCCTTTCTTTTCCTTTCGAATTACATTGTCCACTAAAACACCAAGCATCGCCGGAGGTATTCCAAGTTCTTTTTTTATTTTTTCAATTACCTCAGCAGGAAGATCCGAAAGCAAAATCGGAGGGGTATCAATTCCAAGCTTTGCGGCTACTTCTTCCCCCAAAGGATTAGGAGCAGCATCAACATTAAAATCAACTAAAGGAGCAAAATCTTTCTTTTCAATATGAACCACACCCGGACTTCCGGTTATCATAAAATCACTAACCTTATCTATTATTATATCATACTCTCTAATAGCTGCTCTCTCCGCATAAAAGCGGTTTACCACTGCGCCTTCAATATCGTATAAAATCATTGCCGGTCGCGGGTCTTCCTTTTCAAAATCGACGGATACATTACGTATTTTCAATCCCTTTATATAACGGAAATAAAGACCGTAAGCGGGTCCGAGTCCGTATCTTTCCGCTCGGTAATCGTCTATTCCGGGAAGTTCAATTTTAGCAGGGTCTTCCTTAAATCCAAGATAAGATAGACTTCCTCCCTTGTAAGTTATTCTCATGTTTTCAAAGACAATATTCTCAAGCAGCTTGCCTGGTTTCCCCATGATTGTGCTCGTAAACTTCCACCCGCTCCTGTAGCCATAGACATCTTTAATGACAACATTACTTATTCTTACATTTTTTATTTCACCAACGGCAGCAGAACCCGGCGATGCGCCCTTACGTTTAGATAAATTAATAAAGAAAGGAATAGCAACACTCTCCATAGTAACATTCTGAATATTAACACCGTCTATTACAGCTCCATCGTTTGAAGTAAATCCTATCCCTGCGTTACCGGCACTTTTTATTGTTATATTGGAAACCTGTATGTTTCTAAAATCACCAACCGTTTCCGGACCAAGCTGCAAAGCATTGCCTCCGGCAGAAATTATACAAC
>CAYYUB010000007.1:0-31553 GCA_964474855.1 uncultured bacterium | reverse complement strand
ACTTTAAAGGATTCGATGCCTACGATATTGAACCTATCGCCCTGCCTGACCTTTTTGCGGAAAGACCGCTTATCCTTTTCGGCAAATACAAAAAAGCCTCAGGAAGCATAACGGTAACAGGTAAAATGGTAAGAGGTAAATACAAAAAAGAAATAAAAGTCAAATCTTCGATGGAAGATAGTGAAAGTTCAGCCATAATGTATCTCTGGGCAAGAGAGAGGATTGCAAAGCTTGATGATTACGGAAAAGTCGGAGCCGACGTAAAAGAGGAAGTGACCAAACTCGGACTAAAATATCATTTGATGACTCAATATACGTCATTTGTTGCGGTAGATAAGATTATTCGCAAAACCGGAGAAGTTGTTACCGTAAAACAGCCCCTGCCTCTTCCGCAGGGTGTCAGCGACTATGCGGTGGGAGGATCTTATTCCGCAACAAGATTTGGATATGGTGGGGGAGCCATGAAGATGCAAGCTCCGATGGCTGTCACAGCAAAAGAGGTAGATGCGGCATCCACATATACTCAAGATAAAAGAAAAACGAATCTTAATTTCTATATAAATGCCGCCACTATAGGCCCAAAAACGGACTTAAAAAAATTGGAAGAATTCCTTGAAAGTGAACTTAAAATAAGTTTTAAAAACATCTTAAAAAATTGGAACCTTAAAACTTTAACTCTTTCAATCGAAGTGGACGGCGGCAAAGTCAAAAAAGTAACAATAAAAGACTATAAAACTTATCAAGGAAAAGCATGTGAAGAATGTATTGAGAAATCGGTAAAAAGAGAATTAAAAAAGCTCAAGATGCCGGTTGATTTAAAAGGCACTCTGGAACTAACCATAAACTACATTTAAAATCAGATAAGAACACTCTCACTGTTCAAGACTCTGATAAGGCGCCCCTTACCCTTATCAGAGTCTTCTTTTTAACAAAAATCTTATATATGTTCTTGACTATCTATATTTTATTAATATAATCCTGTAAATGAGGCAATCAGTATGAAAATATGCGATATTTACAGAGATAAAAAAATTGTTTTTTCCTGTGAAGTCTTTCCTCCCAAACCGGGAGTGAAGATTGACGGAATATTGCAAACCATAAAAGAGCTAAAGTCAACTTCACCCGACTTTGTAAGTGTTACCTACGGGGCTGGCGGCGGAACAAAGAGTAGAACCATCGAGATAGCAAGTAGAATAAAAAAAGAATACGCAATGGAACCACTTATGCACTTAACCTGCATAGATACAAAAAAAGAAGACATTGATGGGATATTGAACGAAATAAGTAAAAATGGCATTGAAAATATACTGGCGCTCCGGGGAGATATCCCGAATGACAGAGACCTTAAATCAGTAGTTTCTGATTTTTACTATGCTTCAGACTTGATAGATTATATAAAATCTCATCGAAATAATTTCTGTTTGGGAGTGGCAGGTTATCCGGAAGTTCATCCTGAAGCTTATTCTATGGAAAAGGACATAAAGAACTTAATAAAAAAGATTGAAGCTGGAGCTTCTTTTATAATAACCCAGCTGTTTTTTAAGAACGACTTTTTTTACCGCTATTTGGATAAGATACGTAAGATGGGAGTTAAAGTGCCCGTTTCTGCCTGTATTATGCCTGTTTTTAGAGCAAAGCTTCTAACTAAAATGATAAAACTGAGCGGTGCCACAGTTCCTTCCGACATTATCACTATCATAGACAAATACGGAAACAGTGATACCGAAATGGAGAAAGCCGGAATAGAATATGCTGTAAAACAGATACAGGATTTGATAGACAACAAAGTAGAGGGGATTCATCTTTGTACAATGAATCGTGCTTCTCTTGCGAAGAAAATTTCTTCCTATTCGGGGTTGAGGTAGTTTTTCGATGAAATATATGTTTCTGTTCATCTCTTCTTTCATATCTTTTTTCTTGGTGGCTCATCCGCATGTTTTTATTGACAACAGAGTCTCGGTGTTTTTCGATGATAAAGGGCTTGCAGGTTTTAGACATGAATGGAGCTTTGATGAGATGTTCAGCAGTACCATAATACAGGAATTTGACCTTAATGCAGATGGTAAGTTCGATGAAAAGGAAATCAAAGATGTAGAGAGAGGAGCTTTTTCTAATCTCAAAGAGTACAATTATTTTATTGACATAACCATAAATGGAAAGCAATTCAAAATACAGGGAATTAAAGATTTTTATGCCGAAATTGATAGTGGAATAATGGTTTACGAATTTTTTCTTCCGTGTAAAGTAACTGCTACCTTTGATAACCAAGAAGTAAAAATAGCTGTTTACGACCCAACTTATTTTGTTCAGGTACTATGGGTATCCGAGGACCCTTTTAGTTTTAAGGATACTTCAAATGTAGAGCACAGCTATGAAGCTATCGAAGATGGAAAAAATTCTTATTATTACGGACAAATAATCCCAGAAGCTTTAAAAATAAAGTTTCGGAAGAAACCATGAGAAAAATTTTTATTCTGATGAGTTTGGTTTTTGTCCTTAATTCGGTTATAGCGCAGGAAAATCCTTTTTTGTCAAAAGGAAAATCAACTTCTGAAAGAAAAGAAAAAAGAAAGACGCCGCGCTATCCGGGTTTTACTCGGAAAATCATTGGCAAAATAGCTCTTCACCAACGTTCTTTAAATAAACGTCTCGTCGAATTAACTAAGAAAGTAAAAGAAACAAAATCAACGAAACTACTTTTTTTTATGATATTTATTACATATATTTACGGAATAATTCATGCACTTGGACCTGGACACGGTAAAACTTTAACCTTTTCATATTTCCTGTCAGAGGAAGCAAACATCAAGAAAGGAATTATCGTAGGATGCATAATAGGTTTCTTGCATGCCTTTTCAGCTTTAGCCTTGGTATTAATACTATATTTTACTATCAAAAAAGCTTACTTACATAATATTGAGAGTATGAGTCGAACAATTAAGATAATAAGCTATAGCTTAATAGCTGGTATAGGTTTGTTTTTGTTAATGAAAAATATATATGACATCAAGAGGACAAAAAACACAAAAGAGAAAAAAATTGGACCCCTTCAGAGTACAAAAAGTGTAATCCCCTTTTCCATTGCCGTAGGATTAATTCCTTGTACAGGAGCTACGATAGTACTACTTTTTTCATTATCATTGGGAGTATTAAAAATTGGAATAATTTCTACGATTTTCATGGCTTTAGGTATGGCAACCACTATTTCTTCTGTTGGTATTTTAACCATCCTTGCTAAAGACAATGTTAAAAGAATTTTATCAAAAAGAAATAAGCTATATTCGCTCCTTCAGAAAATTTTCTCTGTTTCAGGGGCTTTTTTGATTTTTGCTCTGGGCATAATCTTACTTTTAAGCGTTTATTTAAGATAAAACCACAAGAAAGGGAGTATAAGGATTTAGACTAAAATATGAATTATGTAGAAAAGATAAAAGAGTTAAAAGAAGAAAAAGATGCAGTTATTCTGGTACATAACTATCAGCGAGGGGAAGTTCAGGATATAGGAGATCACGTCGGTGATTCCCTGGAGTTGTCCAGGCAAGCACACAAGACTGACGCCGGGATGATTGTTTTCTGTGGTGTCAGATTTATGGCGGAAACGGCAAAAATACTTTCTCCGGAAAAGAAAGTTTTAATTCCAAGAAATGAAGCAGGATGCCCTATGGCTAATATGGTAACGCCCGAAGACGTATTAGCTATGCGCAAAAAACACCCGAAGGCTAAGGTGGTTTCATATGTAAACACCAATGCTGACGTAAAAGCCCTGAGCGATGTCTGCTGCACCTCGGCTAATGCGGTTAAAGTCGTAGAAAATATCGAATCGGATGAAATTATCTTTGTCCCGGACAGAAATCTCGGTTCATATGTCAAGCGATTTGTCGATAAAAATATTGTCCTCTGGGACGGATATTGTTATGTGCATAATAATATATCAAAGGAAGAAGTGCTTTCAGCAAAAAAGAAATTTCCGAAGGCTTTACTTTTAGTGCATTCCGAGTGTAGACCGGAAGTTATCGATATTGCAGATGAAGTTTTATCCACCTCCGGAATGCTAAAGTTCGCAAAAGAATCTCATGCAAAAAGTTTTCTAATCGGAACCGAAGAAGGAATCCTGTACGGATTAAAAAAACAAAATCCCGAAAAACACTTTCACACAGCGGGAACTCCAAAAATTTGCTCCGACATGAAATTAACCCACTTAGAGGACGTGTACCTGGCTTTGAAAGAAGAAAAGTACGAGATAACTATCCCTACTGATATAATGAATGCGTCACGTAAAGCTCTTGAAGAAATGTTAAAGTATGTCTAAGGAAAAAGTTCTCGTTGCAATGAGCGGGGGCGTGGATTCCTCTGTTACTTGTGCTCTCCTTAAGAAAAAGGGTTTTGATGTAACCGGCGTTACAATGAAAATATGGGACGGCGAAGAATGCATCGGTTCTGCCGAGGGTTCCCATTCATGTTACGGACCCGGAGAACTGCAGGATATTGAAGACGCAAGAAAAGTTGCGGATAAACTTGGATTTCCTCATACCGTACTTGACCTCTGTAAAGAATACCGGGATATTGTTCTTGGTTATGTAGCCGATGAATACCTTTCGGGAAAAACACCCAATCCCTGTGTCTTATGTAATAGGATGGTAAAATTGAGCGTACTTTTGGATAAGGCAGTTGATGCAGGCATCAAGTTTGACTGTGTTGCTACAGGTCATTACGTAAGAAATAAGTTTGACGAGCAAAAAAATCGTTATCTTTTACTTAAAGCAAAAGACAAAGAAAAAGACCAATCATATTTTCTCTATTCACTATCCCAGGAACAAATAGCAAAATGCATTTTCCCTCTTGGCGATTATACAAAGGAAGAAACAAGAAAATTGGCGAAAGAAATCAATCTACCAGTAAAAGAAAAAAAAGAAAGTCAGGATTTTTTCTCGGGAGATATATCAACCCTGTTCGAAGGAAAAGAAAGTCCAGGTAAGATTATCGATAAAGAAGGGAATGTTTTAGGAGAGCACAAAGGAATTCAATACTATACAATAGGTCAGAGAAGGGGCCTTGGAATAGCAAAAGGGTTACCTCTCTACGTTATTGAAATCGACAAAGAAAATAATTCAATTATTGTAGGAGAAAAAGAAAATCTATTTAAAGACGAATTACTGGCGGATAAATTTAATTGGGTTTCTATCGAAGATATTAAAGGAAAAATGGAAGTAAAAGCCAGGATACGCTATCGTCACAGTGGAGCAAAAGCAGTTGTTTCGCCCTATAAAGACAATACGGTTCTGGTCAAATTCGAAGAACCTCAAAGCGCAATAACGCCCGGACAAGCTGTCGTTTTTTACCAGGATGACGTACTTGTAGGCGGTGGAACGATAACGAAACAGAAGAAAATTTAGAGGGGGAAATCCGTCAAAATGCAAAAATTTAATAGAGAATTTAGAAGCAAGAAGCCAGAAGTCAGAATCCCACCACCACGCAACAAAAAAGAAACAACGAATTACACGAATAGCACAAATAGCCTTTTAGTCTTTGCTTTTAGAGGTAATGGATAATTTTACATTTTAATCTGTCATTTTGCTTTTTAAATTTTCATATTTTATTTACGTGGATTGGTAAAATTAAATGAGACTTTATTACAAAACAAACAAAAAATACCTGTTAGTGGTAATATGAAAGCTGTAGGTTTGTTTTCCGGCGGGCTGGATAGCATATTAGCTATCAAACTCATCCAAAATCAAGGAATAGAAGTTACCGCATTTTATTTTGTTTTGCCTTTTTCTTATATCAAAGAAGGAGAGCAAATAGGCGCGGTAAAAACTGCTCACAAATTAGACATTCCAATAAAGATTTTTTGCGGAGGAAGAGATTATATAGAGATGTTAAAAAATCCAAAACATGGCTACGGAAAAAACATGAATCCGTGTATAGATTGCAAGATATTTATAATGAAAAAGGCTAAAATCTTTATTGAAGAAATTGGGGCGTCTTTCTTGTTCAGCGGTGAGGTTATAGGGCAACGACCCATGAGTCAAAGAAAGCACAGCATGGAGTTGATCGAGAAAGCCGCCGGTGTCGAAGGGCTTCTCCTGCGACCTCTTTCTGCTAAGCTACTTGAGCCTACCATTGCCGAAGAAAAAGGCTGGGTTAAAAGGGAAAATCTTTACGCTCTTGAAGGCAGAAACAGAAAACCTCAGATTGCTCTTGCGAAGGAATTCGGCATAACGGAATATCCATCCCCCGCCGGCGGGTGTTGTCTGACGGACCTTGATTTTTCTGTTAGATTACGCGACGCGTTTGAATATAACGAAGAAAGCATACCTGAATTACAATTACTACATTTCGGACGCCATTTCAGACTTAAAAGCGGAGTTAAGTTAATAGTAGGAAGAGACGAGAAAGAAAACCATATAATCGAGACTCTTGCAGAAGATAGCGATTTGCTCATCGAAGGAGTGGGGTTCGGTAGCCCTATCGCCTTACTTAAAAACAGCAAAAATCCTGAAGATATAGACATATCTTCTTCTATATGCGTTAGATACAGCAAAAAAAGAGACGATAAAAGCGCAAAAGTCATCGTAAGGACAAAGCAAGGAAATATCACAGAGAAAGAAATCGTTCCTATGAAAAGAGAAGTCGTAGATTCTCTATTAATTCGCTGAGAAAACAACTGGAATTATTCTACTTCTTCCTCTATTTCTTCCTGTAGTTCTTTAAAAGCTTGCGAATTTGAAAATCTCTTATAAAGTGCATCGCTGGCTCTTATCTGTTCGAGCAACCTTTGCCTTGCTTGACCGAGAGGTGCCTCCATTACAACATAAGCCTTGTATATATTACCATCCTGCTTTACGTCTTTTTTCGTTATATGAGAACCAACTAAGGATTGGTCAACAACTATTTTACTCGTTTTGGCATACAAGCCGAGAAGCTCCGAGTCTTCCGTTATCCCTACTTCTTCATCGAACTTTTTTATAAGAGCCTGAACGTACGCATTGAGCTGCTGAGTCATTTCGACTCGCGCATCCATTTTTGCTTTATCAATAGCTAGTTGATAATCATGTGATGTCCCCATTGCCTCTGCGGACAACATATTAATATCTCCCGGAGTTGCACATTTAATCAACAATACAAGAGATAATATACAAAGAATCTTTTTCACGATACCTCCTCTATACTCGGTTTTTATTAACTTATTAAATATAATTTCCTCATTTTTAATGTCAACCTTATGTTTTTCTCCTTGACAAGATTGTAAAAACCTTTATTTTTATATCGCAACAAGAAATAATCGCTTAAATTAAGTACATCCCGCAAATCAAAAAATAATATATGCAATTTTAAGAAGGAATTAAAAGTGAAACTGATGAATAGAATAAATTTACGATCAACACTATTATTTTTTTTAATTATTATCTTGCTGAATTCATGTAATCAAATACCAAAATCGGCTTATGAATGGAATTCAGGCTTAAAGAAGGTAAATGGTAGATTGCTTGATGTCTTAGAGCGTTTGCCTTTAGGAGATTACGAGGGGGGGGTAGAATATCCAAGGCGTAATAAAAATGAATTAGTCCTTACCAATGCTGAGGAACTTTCATCTTTTATTACTCGTCAAAGAGAGGATGAAGATTCTAAAGACAATCTTGCTGCTGAAGCATTGGCAATTTATAAAGAACAAAATATTAATACTTTTGTTTATGCTGCCCTTTTGAAATTCGGTGAACCCAATATTGAAAAAAAGAAATCTTTTTTTGTTTTAATGAGTGGGATTTTTAACCCGAATGCCTCCGGAACAGTTTTAACTTTTTGCAGCAGAGAAATTAAAGGCCTTTTACCAGATTCTGAAAAATACCGTATTTATTATATTCATGGAGCAGTTACCAGTTCCTCAGCAGCTATGCCCGCCATAATAGATCTTGATTATCTTGTTTTCGCCGTAAGGGAAAAGAATTTGTACCTGGAAATTGCTGTACCGGCACAATCTGATCAGATACTTGAAAGGGCAATAAGTGAATTTTCCGGTTACGATATTTATTCGGGTGATTGTGATTTAGAATCTTTTGATGCTTCCGAGTTAGATTTAAAATGGAAAGAACACCCGGTGCTTAATAAAATAATGATGGCACATAATGCTTCAGAATTGAATATAGTAAACTTCGATGAAATTATAACTCGGGTTCAACTCTTTTAAAAATAAAGGAAAAATACTGATGGATTTCCTTAGGCTTCTTAAAAGTAACAAAGTAATTATTTTAGACGGTGCAATGGGAACCGAGTTGGATAAACGAGGAGTTCTTGGGAGAGGAGATAGTAATTTAACACATCCAAAGACAGTTATAGAAATTCATGGGGAATACTTAAAAGCCGGAAGTCAGGTAGTAATCGCAAATACTTTTCCGATGAGCCGTATTTACATTGAAACTCACAAACTAAAAGTCGATGTTGCGGAAGTCAATCGTTCCGGAGTAAAATTGGCAAGAAGTGCCGTCGAAGACAAAGGGTACGTCCTGGGAGATCTCGGCTCAAGTGGACAGATGCTGGAACCTTACGGAACTTATAAAGAAAAAGAGCTCTATGCTTCTTTCAAAGAACAAGCTTCTTACCTTTCAGAAGGCGACATAGATGGCTTTATTATTGAAACAATGTTTGACCTCAGAGAAGCACTTTGTGCACTTCGTGCATGTAAAGATGTTTCCTCAATTCCGGTTATCGTTTCAATGGCTTTCCAAACAGAAAAAAATGGCGGAAGAACGATGATGGGTAATTCCGCAGAAGAATGTGCAATTAATCTCAGTAAGGAAGGAGCTAACGGCGTTGGTGCAAACTGCGGCGATCTCGGTCCTAAGGAAATGGCTGAAGTGGTGTCTGTCCTAAAGGAGTTCGCAAATCTGCCCATAGTTGCCGAACCGAATGCAGGTAAGCCGAAACTGGAAGGGGGGAAAGTTTTCTATATGGAACCGGCGCTCTATGCAACCGAGACTCTGGAATGTTATAGAGCCGGAGCCCGTCTTATAGGGGGCTGCTGCGGCACAACCCCTGCGCACATCAAAATCCTGTCGGAATTAATTTCAAAAGAATCAGATAATACTTATAAACAGGGGAAATAAATTCTGAGAAAAAGTATAATTTTATTAATCCCAGTAATTGCTATTCTTATATTATCCGCGTCCTGTGTCGTCAAAAATTCAAGCAAATATAAAGACGGTGAATTCGCTGATATTTCTAAGTCAATCTACACCCAAGAAAATTTTTACGGGGTTACTACGGTCTCTGTTTCGGAAGGAAAAATCAGTAAAGTAGATTTCAGCATTATAGATATGGATAACAAAGTTTTCTTCGATGAGAAATATGAGAATAGATTTAAGGATATCCCCGAATATATGGAATAATGCAGGAACGAATGGAAAGCAATAAAGATTTACCCAAAACTCCTTCTCGAAAATCAAAAGATGGACAGTGTTGACGCAATTTCGGGCGCAACCTGGTCCTACAATATGTTTGAAAATTCTCTTGCGGAAGCCCTAAAAAAAGCATCAAGATAAAAAACAACAAAAATCCATGTGTATCCGTCTCAATTCATGGGTAGTGGGCTGGGATTCTGACTTCCGGCTCCTGGCTTCTGGATTCTTTCTTGCTCTGTGCCTCTGTGTGAGATAATTTTTAACCTTGAATTTTTACGAAACAATACTAAAATAGCATAAATAATTTGCAAATATCTTGCCGCTCTTGCAAGGCGAACAAGTGAAATAAAAATTTTAAGGAGGAAAACATGGATTATAATCTTTCAGAAGAAGAACAGATGATACAGGAAGTGGCGAGAACCGTCGCGGAAGAAAAAATAAAACCGCTAAGAGAGGAAATGGACAGGGAGAGCAAACTTTCACCTGAAGTACGCAAGGAAATTGGTAGATCCGACTTAATAAGAGTTTTTATCCCTGAAGAATATGAGGGTCTGGGGATGGGAATGTTCGGTATGTGTCTTGCAACAGAACAAATATCCATAGTTGACGGCGGAACAGCCACTGCTTATGCAGCAAATGGCCTTGGTGCAATACCAATAATACTTTTTGGCAGTGAAGAACAAAAAAAGAAGTACCTTCCTCCTATTGGGTCCGGCGAAAAGTGGGCAGCTTTCGCATTAACAGAACCCGAAGCCGGTTCTGATGCCGGAAACGTTCAATTAAAAGCGATAAAAGATGGAGATCACTACTTATTTAACGGCAACAAAATATTTATTTCAAATGCAGGTGAAGCCGATATTTACGTCGTCATAGCAGCTACTACCCCGGGAAAAGGAATAAGAGGTCTTTCCGCAATTATTGTCGAGAAAGACACGGAAGGATTCTCCTTCGGGAAAAAAGAGGATAAAGTTGGAATAAGGGCAGCCGCTACCAGAGAACTTGTGTTTACGGATTGTAAAGTCCCAAAAGAAAATTTAATTGGTAGAGAAGGTTCGGGTTTTATGATGGCTATGAAAACATTCGATCAATCTCGCGTAGGAGTCGGGTCTCAAGCATTAGGAATTGCGGAAGGCGCCTTAAGAGAAGCGGTGTCTTATGCAAATATAAGAAAACAATTCGGTAAGAAAATCGGAGAATTTCAGGCTATTCAAGTTAAGCTTGCAGAAATGGCCACAAAAGTAGAAGCAGCCCGAGCTCTAATTTACCAGGTTGCTAGATACATAGATGGAGGCGCAAAAAGATTTACCAAAGAATCCGCAATGGCAAAATTATTCGCGTCTGACGTAGCAATGAACGTTACGATTGAAGCAGTACAGGTTTTGGGCGGCTACGGATACATGAAGGATTATCCGGTGGAAAAAATGATGCGCGACGCGAAAATCACCCAAATATATGAAGGAACCAGCGAAATTCAAAAGCTGGTTATAGCCAACGAATTGCTAAAAGAAGAAATCAGGAAGAAGTAACGGATCCTTCGGATCAGTTAAATAGTTGGATAGTTGAATTGTTGAATAGTGATGATAGGATTTGGTATTTAGGATTTAGTAAAAACAAAAAAGAAAAATCTTGTGTTACTCTTGTGTAATCTTGTGGTTAGATTAGGATTTGAGGGGTTGTTCTGACTCATGACTCGTGACTGGAGACGATGGACTCTTTATGTGTTCTTTGTGATAAAATTAGCTTTTTTCTTGAAAATTATAGTATGCGGTGAAATTTTCGTACTTTTTTTAATAAATTATCGAACAATTTTACAAGCGACTTGATTAAAAAAGAGCTCTAACCTTAATCATCCTAGATAACCATTGCAAATAAAGGCTAAGTCTCGAGTTTTGTTTGTTCTTTTTTTATTCTAAAAAAAAAGCGAAAAAAATTACCCTTGACATTTTAAAAAATACCCGTATCATTTTTTTAAAAAGGAGGGAAAATGGAACTTCAGTATAGGTGGGGAGATGTATTTCGGGCAGGTCGTTTAGGCTTTTCTCCCAGGAAAATAGGGATCGGGGTAAAAGGCTTATTTTACGGAATATTGTTTTACAGTATTTTATCTTATGCTGCTCTTTGGCTTTCAGGTACTCATCCAAAAGCAACCTGGCAGGCATATAGAGTTATTCCTGCTCCTTTTGTTCAAGGTAATCTTAACTGGATTGGAATTATAATTTATGTAGTAGCTTGCCTGGTTGCATTGTACTTCTATATGGTAACCCTTACAGCTATATCCAAGATTACTTTTGAGCAATTAAAAGGAGATGAATTCTATGAAGGACGGGAAGCCTGGACTTTCGCTCGAAAAAATTGGAAAGGGGCATTTGGTTCCCCGATATTTCTTGCTATTATTATAGCGGTATTGATACTTGTAGGTCTTGTAATGGGATTGCTTATTAAAATCCCTGCTGTAGGGCCTGTTCTTATAGGATTGCTTTCGCTTCCTTTGATAGCTGGTGCCTTTTTTATTGTTTATCTTTCAATCGTTACGGGTGTTGTGCTTCTTGCCGCTCCAGCGATAGTATCCACTTCGGACAGCGATACCTTTGATACGGTGTTTGAAGCTTTCTCGTTAATTAATGACCAGACCTGGAGGTTTATCCTTTGGGAAGCAATTCTATTTGTAACAACTTTTCTATGCGTTTTTGTTTTTGCGCATCTACTTAAAACAACTTTTGCTTTGGCTAACACGGTTATAGGTCAATGGGGAGGAGAAGAATGGCATATTATGTGGAAGAACGCTAAATGGTATGTTTATCTGCCTAATTTCTTTCCTCTGGTGGCAGCGCGTTGGTTCCCTTCGCTTGTGTTCCCCCAGGGAGCATTTTTAAGTGAAGGAGTGGCAAAAGTAACACTTATAGGTAGTTTTCTCCTTGGTGGTTCTTTCTATCTGATTCTCTTCATCGTTCTTGGCTATGGGTTGTCCATTCAGGGATCCGGACAGACACTCATTTATACAATACTGGTTAAGATCAAAGACAATAAAAATCTTCTTGAAGAAAAAGAGGAATTGTTTGGTGAAGAATTTGAGGAAGAAGAGGAAGAAAAGAAGGAGAAAAAAGCTAAGAAGAAGAAATAAAAAATCTTTCGGAAACAGGTGTAGTTGAAGGTGGCATAGATTTAATTTTATGTCACCTTCTTTTTTTGCTCTTCTCTATTTTCCTTTCAATTGCCCTTAATATATTTCTTGCTACAATAGCTGGGACTGAACCCGGATAACTTTCTATCAATTTCTCGAAATATGGCTTTGCCTTCTCAGGATATTTTTCCGAGTTAACCATTCCTGACTTGAAAATAATATAAGGCCGAACAAGAGAATCGGAAGATAAATTTTGAGCATAGAGACTTTCAGGATCTAAAGCTAAATACTTCAGGTAAGGCGACTCAAAAGAAACTGTGCTGTCACCATAAATCTTTAATTCGTTTCGGATATAATATGTGAGTTCTTTTTGTTCTACTTCCAGCTTATAAAGCACATACAAATCACAGGAGAAAATATTCCCTTTTGCCGCAGATTCTTTTATATCCTCAATACCTTCCCTTGTATCGCCCTTTAAAATCTTTATGCAACCAGCTAAATTCTGATCCGGAGCAAGCGATAAAGCAATATCATATTCGTGCTTGCGAACCAATTCAATAGCTATATTTCTTCTTTCTTCGGGAGAGTATTTTCCTACATCTTTTCCATCTAATACGTTTGCATTAACGGATAAAAGCAGTATTAAATATATCATTCTATTAATTTCCTGAAGTATTCTTCGACTTCTTCCTTGTATTCTTCGGGATAAGGCTCCTCTATTCTTTTTTCAAGAAGTTCCCTGAGATTCTTTTTTTCTTCCCCTAAATTTTTAGGGATGGAAACTTTCTTCGGACTGACAAAAATACCTGGTTTTGACCTGCGCCTTCTTGAGACCTCTCCTTCCCTTATAGCTTTTTCTGCTTCAAGTAATCTATCAAGAACTTTCCTCTGTCTTTCGATGAGTTTTTGGTCGAGCTTTCCTCGTGCCAAATCATCTGCCATATCATCCATCTCGGAAGATAATGATTCAAAAGCTCTTCCCATTTTTCGAAGATCTTCTGCAAGCTGCCGCTGTTTCTCGATAAGACTCCTTAATTCCCCGCTCAAAGTTTGGGTAGGAACCTCCAAAGGTAAAATTTTCCCAAGACCCTGCATAATAGAGTTTTGCTGCTGGATGATTTGGTTTATTGCACTGGAGAGACTTTCACTACTCGGTGGAGGAGTAGAAAAGAGTTTAAGTATTGCTTGTATTATTAAATCGTTAACTCGCTCCATTGACGCTCTAGGAATTTCCTTTTGTGTAAGTTCAACACTTAAATCTTTCATCTTCTCTTTTGCCCTTGTAAGTGCGGAGAACACTTCCGGAGAGAAAGCAAGAGTTTCAAGAAAAAGTGACTGCAATTCTTTTTCAATTCGAACCAGAGCTTCTAAAAGCCCCTGTTCGCTCAGCCCTTTTTCAAGACCGGGCTTCTTGTCTATAAGATTATTATGTGTATGCAATATGAAATTAAGCTCCCATCCTTTCTTTTTAATGGCTTCTCTTAATTTTTCCCCTGCGCTGTATTCTCTAAAAGCTTTTAGGGACGTATTTAGATTTCGGAGGTTCTCTTCTATAGTTTCGGCACTTTCCTGGTTCAATTCTCCTTGTTTCATAAAATCTGCCAATTTCTCCATTTCCTCTATTGTATTTGTCTTTTTAAACTCCAAAGCGGTTTCCTTTATTTTCTCATCCGAAGATTTTTTCATATCACCAATTAACTGCGCAAGTTCTTCTCTGAGCTCTCTTTCAAGTTTCGATAGTGTTTCGTTTGGCTTTGATGAGTTAAGTTCTTTCTGTTTCTCATATATTTCCTGTGCCCTGTTCGAAAACTCATTAAGTTCCAATAATTTTTTCAGATATTCGAGACTCTTTTTAAAGAGTTCTAATGTTTCCAATAAATCTTTCTGACTTTCGCTAAGTTTTTTTAATTCTTCAGGTGAAATATCGGTTTTTTTCATCATCTTATTTAAGTCGTTTAAGAACTCTTTCACATGTGAATTATTAAGGAGTTCTTTAATACGATCCAGCTCTTCAGAAACCTCAGGACTCCTTATCTTTTCTGCAATCAGAGCCAACTTTTGCATTCCCTCAATCAAATCTTTTTGCTCTTTCAACGTTTTCTTTATTTCATCCTGACTTTTACTTCCCAGTTTATTCTTATATAAGAAATTTTCGATCTTTTCCGCTAATTCTTTTTCTGTTTCTTCGAAGCCGATCGTGTGCTTTTCTAATGTATCGCTGAGCTCTTTGTATTCACCGAATATTTCTTCAAGGGTAGGCATGAATATAACAACCGGCGAAGAAAGCGTCTTGTTTCCTGCAAGGTCAGTTGCTATCCCTGTAATTTTAAGTGTTTCTCCGGGCATAAGATTTCCCACCTGTAAAATTATAGAATCCTCAACAAATTTTGCTTTCTTTGGAACAACAAGATCGATTTTTTCTTTTCCGTAAACAAGCTCTGTTGAGAAAAGAGAGTAATCATCTTCTGCTCGTAATATTATCGGCACTTCCATTGATTCATCCAGTTTGTACTCTCCTTGCGGATAAATGAACTCAATCCTCGGAGGCTCATCGAATATCGGATCAATAAAGAAATTAAGGGTATAAGAAGAAAACAAGGAAGAATCAGTTAGTCCTACACTTATTTTTTGCTTGTCTTTCAAGACAAAACTACCGGAAAATCTCTCCTTGTCTATTTTCTTATTGCTGATCGCTCCTTCTATACTTCCAAGCGTCAAATTCGATACACCGGAAAAATAAACTCGAGTACCGGTTAACGCCTGAATTAATATTTCCTCTTCAATTTTATACAATGTATCTGAAAAAGATTGCAATCCCAGATAATTTGGGAATTGATATTTAAGTATCAATTTACTTACAAATAATGAAGGTATCACTTCAAGTTTTATATCTTTACTTTTCCATGTCCGATAGCCTACTTGAATTTCCGAAGTTTTTTTTGTTTTTGCCACAATACCAAATTTCCCGTTTCCAAGATTAACCATTTTCTTTACTCTGTCGTTATAAAACAGATACATTCTCTTTAACTGTGTACTTTTTGCCAGCACCAGGAACGACTGGTTTTCTTGAATCTTTCTATCAGCGTAAGTTACAACAGGTGTTTCCGAAATTCTTTCAAATCTTATTCCTCCAGAAAAAAGATAAAAAACCACCAGCATTAATATAATTGAACCTAAGAATACAAGATATCTAAGGTCGATTTTTATGGGCGTTAATTCTTTCAGGACTTTTCTTTTTAATATAAAAGCGCTTTCTTTTATAGCTCTTTTTCTGTATAATTCGGAATCGAGAGCAGAAGGATAAGGTTCCATTACAAGATAGAGTCTGCCTTTAAATTCTTTTATCTGTTTTTCAAGGAACTCTACTGTTTCGGAAATATTCGGTTTACCAGATAAAAAAGGAAGTAAAGATAGAAGCAGCGTTAAAGGAAAAATCTTCCATTCAACTTGAGTCATATAAAAACTTTCATTAAAGATCAAGGCGAAAAAGCAAATAAGAAGGAACAAAAAAAGCGCAAAAAGCGTTTTGTTTGCTATCCAGTGGAGAAATTTTCTTTTGTAAATACGGTTTACGAAAGTCTTAACATCGTTCATTTGTTAAATATTATTTTTTAATGCAAAAAAATCAAGGGAAGATTAATCTTTAAGGACGGCAAACCTTCATTTTACAACCATACATTTGTTTGTTTCTTTTTGATTGTCGGCTCTTAATTCATAGAAATATATCCCGGAAGATAAACCATCTGCCGATAACTCTCTCTGATGGAATCCCGCTCTCAGGTATCCGGAAAAAATAGTCTTTACCTTCCGCCCAAGCATATCGTAAAGACTTAACGTAACTTCTGAAGGTTCATTCACATTAAAAGAAATCGTTGTGATAGATATAAACGGGTTTGGGTAAATATGTAATCCGGATTGCTGCCCCTCTCCCGAAAGGAGTATCGCCGTAACCGATAACGCGGGTAGCGAAATATTGAAAGAATCATTACTTGCGGTTACGGTTCCATTTATGAGAGCATTAGTAGTATGCGACAGGAAAGTCTCACTGCCAGGCAGATTATTTAGTAGCAGGGAAGTATACTCACCGTCATCTATTGAAAAATTATTAAGCTTAACATTTACATCCTGATCGTCACTTATAGATCTGTTAACAAGAATAACAGTTAGCGAATCCGCATCCGCATTAATCGAAGAATAGGCAGAAACATATTCTTCGAGATCGGAAACAGACGACACCCTGGTTTCTTTGGCGTATCGACTAAAAAGATGAAGCACTTCCCACATACCAATTTCCCAATACCATGGAGTGAAAATTTCTGCTTCATTATCGGCAAATATTCCGAGGTTAGAAGCATACCAGACCGCAACAATATTTGGATCATCCTCTTGTATTCCTATCTCAGATACACTAAAAGAGACGCCGTGATCCAAACCTATATGTTCTTCTAACCAATCTCGGCAGCGTACGAAAATATATTCCTTGGTAATACTATTATCCCATTCACCTGATCCGGAACATTTTACTCCGTTTGCTCCAGGATAATCATAGGTTGTATCAAACCAAACACGATGGAGCTGCAGAATATCTGCGAGAACAGTAGTACCTGGATAAAAATGAATATCCAATACATCCAGCAGGCTGATCCCACTTGCCTGTTGCTCGTCACCAATACGTTTAATAAAATATTCCAGCCAGGTATATCTTTCACCCTCATATGTAATTTTGCTATTATCCCAATTATACCATTGCCATTCGTTGCATGGTACCGGACCAACAAGCTTTATTGCGGGAAATTTTGCCCGGGCTTTTTTCGCTACATCGAAATACTTTTGCATGAATTCTTCAGCTGACAATTGAACAGGCATAACATCATCATGCGTACCGCTCCAGATTTCCACCTCATTATCCATACTCCAGTATTCAAACATCGCCTCATCCAAATCAAGACCGGCTTCGTCAAACCATTGATCCAGAATACCCACGGTTGAATCGGCTGTCCACTCCGTAAGATAAAGATCGGGATCACCGTCCTGCAATGCATCGGATCCACCCGCAGGATTGACTATTCCTCCTCCGGCAAGATTCTGATTTACACCCGACCACCATTGGGATTGATTGTATCCCCAATCATTGAAATTGTTATCTGTATTCGATGCAGCAAAACCAATTAACTGAAAAGCCCACATACCTCTAACACCGGGAATATTGTTCTCCAGACTTTGTGCCTCATAATCCCAGTCGCTAGAATATACATTATTATACCAATCCGGATGACTGGATAATTTCCGCCGCCAGTTATACTTGGTAGCATTGTTTCCTCCGTTCTCACGAAACATTTTTAACCCGGCATCGCGATAAAAATCCCAATCTGCTGCGGGCAGAGGATTACCCGGATTACTCGAAAGAGAATTGTTTCTACCATAAATATAAGGAGAAATGGGTATTCTTCCTGCTGAGGCATCAACAATAATTTCGACTGCGAAAATAGGTGATGCAATAAGAATAAAAATTATCAAAAATCTCATTTAAATTTTCCTCCTAACATATATACTTCGGAAATGAAATATCAAAATTTAAAAAGCAAAATGAGAAACATGGTTGGTCTGTGGGTCAGTTGGTCTGTTTTTTTGAATTCACCAACACACCCACCCACTAACTCACTAACAAATTTTAATATGTATTTTTCCATTTTGATATTTGATTTTTGCATTTAGTAGCTTTTCTATCTAGATTTCTCATATCTACACTAATAATAAAACACATCCTAATCTTTGTCAACTTAAATTTTCATCAGTACTACATGGATAGATTTATTGAATTTTTTGTAAAACCTCACCAGGGTTTCGGACTATATACGGCAGCAGTGAAGCAAAAGCATTAAACCCCTTGACAAAAGAAGACTTCTGTTTATTTTACAGAGCAAATTGGCTCTGTCGTCTAATGGCTCAGGACATCACTCTTTCAAGGTGAAGATGGGGGTTCGATTCCCCTCGGAGCTATTTAAAATTTTATCCTTGACAAAATGCTTGAAATTGTTTATAGTATTAGTTGTATCAGTGGAACAAACACTAAAAAGGAGGTATCTATGAAAAAACTTTTAGTGGGAGTGTTAGCCATTCTTTTAATGGTAGGATGTACACAATACGCTTCCCAGGAACAGATGGATGAGTTGACGGCAAGAGAACAAGCCGTTAACGGACTTAAATCAGAGGTGGCAGACGCCGAGGGAAATCTTTCTGACTTAGAGATGAAAAAATCTGACAATGAAGCGACACTTAGCGAATTGGAAACCGATGTTGCCGAGCTGAAAGTAAAGGTTAGATCCTGTCCAGCTGTATGCGACGACTTGTACAGAGTCGAACCTGGTGATTACCTGGCAAAGATTGCCGCAAAAGAAGGTGTCTCAAGTTGGAAAGGCATCTATGATCTAAATAAGGATAAAATTAAAGATCCTAATTTAATACTGCCTGGTTGGGTACTCAACCTACCAAAGCCTTAAGGAAGAGGAGGGTAAATATGAGATATTTTCTAATTGCATTACTATTGCTGTGTTGTTTCTCTTTTGGACTTTTGGCTCAGGATGAATATGACAAAGAAATGATAGAAGAGGAAGTCGTAGAAGAGGAAATGATAGAAGAAGAAGTCATAGAAGAGGAAGTCGTAGAAGAGGAAATGATAGAAGAAGAAGTCATGACCGAATCCCTGGCATCCCAAAAATGGACACCGGCTCAGGCGGACTCTATTATCAACGCCTTAACTGTTGAAGAAGAAAATTTAAAAGTACAGCTTTCAGATTTACAGGAACAAATTGATGCCCTTCAGGCTGAAGTTTCATCTTCGGACGCATTAATAGCGGAACTTGAAGCAGAGAAAGCGGAACTCGAAGAGAAACTTGAACAAATCTCCTGGTACAAGGTTAAAGTGGGAGATTATCTTTGTAAAATAGCAGAAAGTTCTGAAATTTATGGTTTCGGTAAATATACAAGATGGAACGACATTTATAAGGCAAACAAGGATAAAATCAGTGATCCTAATTTAATACAACCAGGGTGGAACCTCTTTATCCCAAGACCTTAACTTGTTTTTACCATAATAGTTATAAAAATAGCCCTCTTGTTAAATATTTAATGGGAGGGTTATTTTTCATAAGCTATGTTTAGACAATCTTTAAATTTGGAAAAAGTGTCAAGTGTAGCACTCTTGGGTGTCAAAGACGAAAATCTGAATTTCCTTGAGGAACACCTGGGAGTAAAGATAACCGTCAGAGGCTCCCATTTGACAATAGCTGGCGAAAAAGATAGAGTAACCAAATCTATTAACCTGATAGATAAACTTACCCAATCGCTCAGAGATAGAGGAATCCTTACTACAAGCGATATAGAATATTTCCTGCATGCAAAAGAAAACAAAAAAAATATTATTTTGCTGCCGGATGATGTAATAAAACCAAGAACAACTAATCAATCAAAATATCTCGAAGAAATAGAAAAGAGGGTAATAACAATTGCAATAGGACCGGCAGGCACAGGAAAAACCTATCTTGCTGTAGCTTCAGCTATTTCGGCGTTACTTTCCAAAAAAGTTTCGAGAATAATTCTTGCACGACCAGCTGTAGAGGCCGGAGAAAACCTCGGTTTTCTTCCGGGAGATTACGAACAAAAGGTTAAACCATACCTGATTCCTCTTTATGACGCAATATATGAAATGATGCCTCAAAAGAAAATGCAACAATATATGGATAATGGAATTATAGAAATTGCACCCCTCGCATTTATGAGAGGAAGAAATCTAAAAGATTCTTTTGTAATTCTTGACGAAGCGCAAAACACAACGCACACGCAGATGAAAATGTTCCTAACCAGAATTGGTGAAAACTCAAAAGCCGTTGTAACGGGAGACATAACCCAGATTGATCTTCCGGATAAGACAATCTCAGGACTCATAGAACTTCAGGACGTTTTGGAAAATTTAGGAGACATTTCTTTTATTTACCTTAACGAAAGCGACGTGGTCAGGAATGCCGTAGTGGAAAAAATAGTAAGGGCTTACAAAAAATATGAAGAAAATAAAAGTAAATAAAGAACATTTTATATTTTTATTCTTGCTTCTTTTTATTTTTAACCTGTTCTACCCTTACAAAGGCAAAACTCCAATCCTAAAGGAAGGAGATATAGCCTTAAAGGCTATAATATCGCCTTCTAACTTTAATATCCTAAAATATGAAGAGAATCTAAACAAAGAAAGGGAAAAAGCTGCAGAAGAAGTACCACCCGTGCTTCAGACGATAAAAGAAAGAGAACCGGAAAATCTCTTACCAAAATTGGATTCACTAATTACATTTTATGCGGACAATTCGCCTTATACGCAGATAATTTTAAGACAAAAGGGAGATATAAAAAATATTTTTCTCGATATTTACAGAAAAGGAATTATCTTAAATAAAAAAAACTTACCTACAAGCAAAAGCAATAAATTACTTATAGAAAGATCTAATTCGCAAATACTTGTTGAGCGCATTTCCATACTGGATCAAAACCAGGCAAGGAAATCCTTTACTAATCAAGTAAGCAAGCTTTTTAACGCTTTCTACCTTGACAAATCATTCGTAAAGGAGCTTGAAAAACATATAGAGCCAAATCTTCTGATTGATTTTGCGGGTACCGAAAGAATGAAAGATAAAGCAAGACGAGCAGTTTCAGATTCCCTCGGAGTTGTAAGAGAGGGAGAAAAAATTGTGGGTGCAAATGAAATTGTTACAGCAAGAGAATACCGAAAGCTATACTCGCTAAGGAACCATCAGGATCAGAGATATTCATATTCTTTGCTCACCAATATTATCAGAAATCAATTATATTTGCTTTTAATTTCTTTCTTTGCCCTGGCTTTTATATACTTCCGTATCAAGAAAGTTTACGAAAACAGTAAATATCTGTATTTATTCTTAATAAACATAACTATGATTTTTGTTTTGTATAAATTCTTACCCGTTTTTGTTCTATATAAACCTAAATATCTTATCCCTCTATCAAGTTTTGTTATGTTTTTTACTCTTGCCGTAAATCTTGACTTTGGGGTACTAATAGCGGTAACAAGTATTTTAATAATCTCTCTTTATGAAAATTTCAGTCTTATGAGTCTCATACCCGTATTTACGGGAAGTCTTGCGGGAGGCATCCTTAGCGGAAATTTCAAAAACAGAGAAGAACTTTACCGCACGGGAATGGTTGTTGCGGCAACGACGGCGTTTTTGATTTTTGCCGTCGAACTATACAAAAGAGCTTCCTTAAGGGATATTTTTCTTGGATTTATTTCCGGTCTTGGCAATGGAGTTCTATCCATTCTTTTACTCTTCAGTCTTCTGTACATTTTTGAACGCATTTTTCACATAGCTACAAACTTTACATGGATGGAGTATTCCGATTTAAATAATCCTCTAATAAAACGAATGTCAAAAGAAGCTCCGGGCACTTACCAGCATGCTTTGATGGTAAGCACACTTGCGGAGAGTGCCGGAGAAGCAATAGGCGCAAACTCGCTTCTTGCGAAAGTCGGAGGATTGTTTCACGATATAGGAAAATTAAGGAGACCTCAGTACTTTGCCGAGAATTTCAAAGACGAAAACAATCCACATGACAAATTACCTCCAAAGCTTTCTGCAATTATAATAAAATCGCATATTCAGGATGCTGTAAAAACAGCCAAAGAACATAGGTTACCTGAAGAGATTATTCATATAATAGAACAACACCAGGGAACCTCTCTAATAAGACCTTTCTATGAAAAAGCCAAGAAAATGCTGGATGAAGTTGATGAGAACTATTTTAAATATGATGCTGAAGTACCTGTAAGCAAGGAAGCAAGTATTTTAATGCTTGCCGATATGGTTGAAGCTACAGTCCGTTCGTTGGACAGTCCGACCCAGGAAGAGGTAAGAAAAACGATAGACGCCCGGATAAAAACGGCTTACGGTAACGGACAGTTAAGCAAATCTAAACTTTCCTTACAGGACCTTGAAATTATCGCGCAGGATTTTGCACAAAGTCTGGAGGGGCTACACCACCATCGTCCTAAGTATCCCACTCAATCTCAATGAAGATTTTTATCAATAATATCACTGAATTCGAAGGGGGTATTCGAAAGATAGCCCAACGGGTAATCAAAGGCGAAAACCTCAAAGGAGACCTCTCGATAACCTTCATAGACGACACACAGATGAAAGAAATTAACAAGAAGTACGCAAATAGAGAAAGGACAACGGATGTTCTATCGTTTCACTTTGACATCCCCGAAATTATGGGAGACATTTATATCTCGCTCCCTCAAGCAGAAAGACAAAAAAAAGGAGATATACTTTTAGAGTTAAAGCTTCTTACCATTCACGGCATATTACATCTCGCAGGCTACGATGATAAAACAGATGAGCAGAGAAAAATAATGAGAGGAAAGGAAAAAGAGTACTTAAAACAATAATGTATTATCTTATATTATTTTTCTTATTCTTGTTTTCTTTTATTTACTCCTCATCGGAAACCGCACTTTTTGCATTACCTACTTATAAAAGAGAAGACAATCCTCTGGTTTTCAAACTTATGAAAAATCCAAGGATAGTTCTTGTCAGCGTAATAATAGGTAATATAGGAGTTAACGTTGCGATTTCTTCAATTGCGGAAGGAATTCTCAAAACATGGGTTAACATACTTTTTTCTTCTCTTATTTTGACAATTCTTATTGTGGTCTTTGGAGAGTATATACCAAAAAGAATTTCTATGGCTAAAAGCAAAAAGATAGCTGCTCTTTTTGCTCCCATCGTTATGATTACCGAATACATTCTATACCCTGTTCTATTACTATTCAGACCCCTTATAAGGATGACTATTCACAAAAAGGAATTTACAGCGGGAGATTTAAGAGAAGTTTTTCTAAAAGGCAAAAGAGAGGGGGTTCTGACCGATCGAGAATTCAATATTATGACCAAACTATCCAGGCTTAATGAAATTAAGGTGAAAGAAATAATGCTTCACAGAACCGAAACTCCGTTTGTAGAAGAAAATGAAACTGTAGATGAAGCTTTAAAAAAAGTTGGAAAGAGGAGAAAAAGAATCCCCGTCTTCTCTGAGACAAGAGATAAAATTATCGGCATACTGGAACTAAAAAATCTTTACGGCAAAAAAGGAAAAGTCAAAAACTTTATGTCGATTCCTGTGTTTGCATCTGAAAATCTTTCTCTTGTCCAACTTATTAAAATATTCAAGAATTCAAAACATAAACTGGTCGTGGTAATTGACGAATACGGAGGAACTTCCGGAGTTATTGACATTGAAGATGTCGAGAAAGAACTTATATGGGAAGAAGAAGATATCATAATACACAAGAAAAGCGAAAACGAATGGGAGTTACCGGGTTCTACAGAAATTGAAGAAATCCAGCATCTAATACCGATACCTAGTTCTAACGACTACAGAACTGTTTCAGGATTCATGTATACGATTTTAGAAAGAATCCCCAAAGAAGGGGAGGTTTTTTCCTACCGGGATTACGAAATAACAATATTAGACATATTGGATAATCACATCAGAGAAGTAAAAATAAAGAAAAAGAAATGACTTTAATAACATTAAGCGCAATTTTCCTATTTCTGGTATATTTTGTTTTGGCCGAGATTTCTATTGTGGCGTCTGACGAAGCAAGACTGGCACGGCTTTCTAATGTAAAAGGAGGGGGGTATAGTGTCGCACGAAACGTACGAAGGCGACCGGATATTCTTTTTTCCACTGTCCTTACCGGCATAAATCTTGCAACGGTACTCTTCACTATTTTATTAAAAAGAGAAATCGGCTTCACATTGGGTCTTGTATTATCCATTCTATTTATATCCATTATCGGAGAAATCGTTGTAAAATCACTCGGCGTCACCAACCCCGAAAAATTGGCCGCAATTGTCGCTCCGCCTCTTGTATTTTTTCACTGGCTGCTTTACCCTCTTATATTCATAATAAAATTATTGGGCGATGGCTTACTCAGAATTTTCGGGTTGAAGAGCGGTGAAATGGAAAAAATTACAAAAGACGAAATGAACATAGCAGCAAGAGAGGCAAGAGCCGCGGGAAGCATCGAACCCGAACAATCTACTGCAATGGACGCAATTTCAAAACTTTCTCAAACAGACGTTCGAGACATAATGATTCCGCGTATAGATATTCATGCTATTGAAGTCGACAGCAATAAAAAAGAAACTGACAAGATTCTTAAAAAAGCCGATGTGTCGAGGCTTCCGGTATACAGGAAAAACATCGATAATATAATAGGGGTCTTATTTATAGAAGACGTAATTGGCAGGGTTGAAAAATGGAAGATTGAGGATAGATTAAGACCTATAAAGTTCTTATGCGGAGACAGAAGCTTGGATGAAGTACTTCCTGAATTATTGCAAGATAGAATCGGCTGCGCAATTGTTATTGACGAATATGGCGGCACCGAGGGTTTTGTCTCCACTGATGACGTACTCTTCAGTATTTTCGAAAGCCAGCTTGGCACCGAAGAAGATGGAGAAGGCGTCTTTATTGTAAACGGAAATATCAGACCCGAAAGAATTGGCATCGATACCGAAGAAGACACCCTTGCCGGATTTATCGTTAGAGAACTGGAAGAAATTCCTAAAGAAGGACAGAAAATTAAGACAAAAGGAATGGAAATAACTATTTTAGACGCGGATGAGAGAAGAGTTAAAAAAGTATTAGTAAAGCGAGAGAAAAAATGACAGAAGAAAAGAAAATTTCCGATATTACAGATGAATTAAATTTACTGTTAGATGAAGGCAGAGAAAAGCTTATAAGGGATTATTTCGGTGCTTTAGAATTACCTGACCAAATTTATTTAATAGATCATCTACCTAAAGAGAAAAAAATCCAAATTTTCTCGCTTTTGAATATCAAAGAAAAAGCTGAGCTTATTACGGAAGTGGACGAATACTCTCTTGAAGTAATTATTAAATCCCTTGACGCGCCCACGCTTTCTAAAATCGCAGACGCTCTTGAAATAGACGAAGCGGTTGACCTTATTGGTGAAGTCAAAGAACATAGAAGAGATACCGTCTTAAATAAATCCAAGAGAGCCGAACATATTAGAGCATTACTGCGATTTGGTCCGGATACCGCTGCCGGTATTATGACTCTAAAATTTTTATCGATAAACGGAAAAGACAATGCTAAAACCGCACAGGAAAAAATAAGGAAGGTCAGAGAGGAAGAGGAATTCAAATATATTTATATTCTCGATAAGGACCAAAAACTTTCAGGGTATGTTACCCCATGGAGGATTTTAACTTCTCCCCCGGAGAAAAAATTAGAAGAACTTGCCGAACCTATTTATTCGGTTCCTGCAGACCTTGATCAGGAAGAGGTCGTAAACATAGTCGCGGATTATGACCTTCTTCAGGTTCCCGTAGTTGATAAATTCGGAAGACTAATTGGGGTAATTACGGTTGATGATGTACTTGACGTTATGCAAGAAGAGGCTACCGAAGACATTCAATATCTTGGAGGTCTCAGGAACATCGAGTCCGCTTTCTTACCGGCAAGACGTTCTTTTGCCTCAAGAATACCATGGCTGTATATAAAACTACTAACAGCTCTTCTTGCTGCTCTTGTTGTGGGATACTTCGAAGACGTTATTCAGGCTTTCATTGGTGCAGCTATATTTATGCCTGTAGTTGCAGCTATGGGGGGGAGCGCCGGCACTCAAACATTATCAATAATCGTCAGAGCAATAGCCCTTGGAGAAGTAAAATATCAGGACGTTAAGGGACTTTTGTGGAAAGAAATAACAGTAGGACTATTCACAGGTTTCGCTATTGGTTTGGGCACTTCTCTAATTGCATTTGTTTGGAAGGGCAATCCTATATTCGGATTGGTAGTCGGGCTTGCTTTAGTTCTCAACCATCTGGCTGCGGGAATTTTTGGCGTCCTGCTTCCTCTTATTATGGATAAGATGGATATCGACCCGGCTCTAACTTCGAGCCTTTTCCTTACGACTATAACCGACGTTTTCGGCTTCTTTGCCTTACTCGGACTTACGAAGATAATTTTAACGTAAAAAAAACAACAATTTACCACAGAGGACACAGAGAAAAAGAAAAACACACAGAGAACACAGAGCCACACACCACCCCATTTTTTATTTTTGTTTATAAAAAAACCCAACCCACAACTCCAAGTTAATCTCACACAGAGAAAAAAAATTTTATTGTTTCTAAATCCCAAAATAACCATTTAACCATTTTTTTTAAACGATTCAACCAATTATTTAAAAAATAATTTTTTGTCATAACTAATAAAAAATTTACATTTTAAAAAACTAAATGCCTTAATATCAAGCACTTAATATTTGGAGCCGTTTTTGCACGAATACTAGTAATATCAAAAGGAGGCAGGTATTAAGGGAAAAGATATAAGCGAGACAAAAAAACAACTTATAAGTGAACTTGAGAAAATCCGTAAGAGAGTAGCAGATCTGGAAAAGGCAAAAATCGACTTCAAGAAAACTGAGGAAGCGTTGCGAATTAGCGAAGGACAATACAGAGCAGTATTTGAAAATACCGGTACAGCCACGGTCATAGTGGAAAAAGACATGATAATATCTCTAGCAAACAAGATGTTTGAAAATTTAACGGGATTTTCAAAAAAAGAGATCGAAGGAAAGAAATACTGGACAGAATTCGTCGCGAAAGAAGACCTGGAAAAAATGAAGGAATATCATGAGAAAAGAAGAAAAAAATCGGATTCCGTACCAAAAAATTATGAATTCAAATTTGTTGACAGGCATGGAAAAATAAAAAATATTTTCATCACAATTGACATGATTCCCGGTACCGATAAAAGTGTGGCATCTTTATTGGACATAACCGAGCGGAAAGAAATGGAAGAAGAATATAAAAAGCTGATGAATGGAATGAATGATACTGCTTTCGTTATTAGTTTCGAGGGGAAATTTATTGAAGTCAACGATACTGCTGTCGAGGTTCTAGGGTATTCCAGAGAGGAATTACTTACCATGGGACCCGTTGACATTGACCCCGTCCTGGGCTCAGAAAAGATCGGGCGTCTCATTGAAGGAATGAAGATGGAAAAAAAACAGGTCTTTGAAACCGCTCACAGAACAAAATACGGAAAAACAATACCGGTGGAGATTAGCTCCAGCCCGGTAACGTATCATGGAAAACCCTCGATTTTAAGTATCGCCAGGGACGTTACCGAACGCAAGAAAACGGAGGAGGCGTTACGGGAAAGCGAAGAAAGGTTCCAGTCGGCGATTGAAAATCTTCCGCATGGCGTCTCTATTCACGACCTGGAAGGGCGTTTCCTGCTTGTCAACAAGGCGTTTTGCGAATTAACAGGGTACACAAGAGATGAACTGCTTGATATGAGAGTAGGCAAACTTGATCCCGAAAGCCTAACCAGAAACGATAGAAAAAAATTTTGGTCGAAACTTCAAAAAGGTGGTTTTGCAAGATTTGAATCAACTCATCATCGCAAAGATGGCTCCGAATATCCCGCAGAAATATATATAAGCGCCATCACCCTGAAGGGTGAACCAATGATAGTGGGTATCGCTCACAACATCACAGAACGCAAGAAGGCGCTGGAAAAACTGCGGGAGAGCGAGGAGAAATATCGAAATCTCTATGAGAGTATGATGGATGCTTTTGTTCGTACCGATATGGAAGGAAACATAATTGAATTTAACAAACAATATATGGATATGCTCGGATATGCCGAGGACAAAATAAAAAAGTTAAAATACACCGGTATAACTCCTAAAAAGTGGCATGAAATGGAAGCTAAAATAGTAGAGGAACAGGTTCTTAAAAGGGGATACTCGGACGTTTACGAAAAGGAATACATTAAAAAAGATGGAACTGTCTTCCCTGTAGATATAAGGGTTTTTTTACTTAAGGATGATGATGGTACCCCGAAAGGCATGTGGGGGATTGTACGTGATATAAGCGAACGTAGGAAAACCGAGGAGGAACTACGAAAGATAGAGCGTCTCGAATCTCTGGGGGTTCTTGCCGGAGGTATAGCTCATGATTTCAATAATCTCTTGACCGGAATACTTGGCAACCTTTCCCTTGTCCAAACGGAAGAGGGGGAAGAATTTCAGAATATATTAGAAGAAGCCAAACAGGCATCGATCCAGGCTAAAAACCTGGCCCAACAACTTCTCACGTTTTCAAAAGGCGGAGAACCCATCAAGGGAAGAGTTTCTATAGAAGATATAATCAGAGATTCGGCAGGATTTACCCTACATGGTTCAAATGTAAAATGTTTATACGATTTTCCTCCTGATTTATGGAAAGTTAAGGTGGATAAGGGTCAAATGTCCCAGGTAATAGACAATCTTGTAATAAACGCAAATCAGGCAATGCCACAGGGCGGGAATATAAAGATTAAAGCCGAGAATATCATACTTAAGAAAAAGAGTTCACTGCCTCTACCTGAAGGAAAATACGTAAAAATTACTTTTGAAGATAAGGGGATAGGAATACCCGAGCCTCATCTTCCCAGGATATTCGACCCTTATTTTACAACAAAGCAAAAAGGGAGTGGTCTTGGTTTGGCTATCGTATATTCTATTATTCAAAAACATGATGGTCGTATCAGTGTTGAATCGCAAGTAGGAAAGGGAACCAGCTTCTTCATCTATCTTCCGGCAATAGTAGATAAACTAATGGAGGAAGAAGCAAAAAAAGTGACTAAACGGACTCTAACAGGAGAAGGCAAGGTGCTAATAATGGATGATGAAAAGATAGTTAGCAGGGCAGTTGGAGGAATGCTGGAAAGGTTAGGCTATTCCGTTGAAATTACTGAGAATGGGGAAGAAGCCATCGATAAATACAAAGAGGCTATGAATTCAGGGGAGCGCTTTGATGCTGTCATTCTTGATTTAACTGTACCTGGTGGATTGGGAGGGAAAGAGACAATAGAGAAATTACTAAAGATAGATCCGGATGTGAAGGCTATCGTTTCCAGCGGCTACTCTACTGACCCGGTAATGGCTAACTACAAAAAATATGGGTTTAGCGCTGTAGTCGCAAAACCTTTTGAGCTCAAGGAGTTGAATGAAGCGCTTAAAAAAATCTTCGGGTGAACGAGCGGGAAGAGAATAATCCTTAATCTTCGCCCTACTTTTTGATTTACTGCTAATCCTAACCTCTACTTCCTTGCTAAACAAGAATAAAAAGTTATATTTTGCTATGAAAAGAATTATTAACTTATCTATAATTCTTCTAATCCTCCCCCTAATTCTATACTCAGCTACCTTTTATCTAGATCCGGAAGATGGAAGTATGGCAAACGACGGAAGCAGCCAAAACCCCTGGACAACAGTTCAGGAAGTGCTAGATTCCAATTTGATCGAAACTTACGCTCCGTTTGAATATCCATACCTTGAAGGAGATTCTTTAATTCTGATAAACGAAGGAGCACCCGTAGAATCGGGAGATACTCTTATATGCAGGTCGGGTTACTATGGAGCACTACACATATCAAGAAAATTTAATACAGATTATATAACTATTAAAGCAGAAACAGGGCATGTTCCAACCTTTAAAAATGTTCGCTTTACCGGAGCCAGATACTGGCATCTTCAGGGTCTTACAATTACACCATCGAAAGCCCCCGAGTACGAAAACACTACACTTGTATCTATCGAATGGCACGGTTTTTCCGGCCCTTCTACCTATATAACAATAGAAAACTGCTATTTGTACTCGGTCGAAAACGCCTCATCCTGGTCCGCCGAACAGTGGGATGAGCTATCGTGCACGGCAATCTCTTCTCAAGGAAAAAATGTAATTATACGCAACAACTACTGCAAAAATGTTAATTTTGGAATATCTTCAAGCAGGGACTCCTGTCTTGTAGAATACAATGTAATCGAAAATTTCGCGGGTGATGGACTGCGGGGCTTAGGAAATTATAATACATTTCAGTATAATATAATAAAAAATTCATTTGATGTTAACGGAAATCACGACGACGGATTCCAATCCTGGTCAGTGGGCGAAGGAGGAGTCGGTACAGATACTGTCTGGGGAGTGATTTTGAGAGGAAATACAATTATCAATTACGAAGACCCGAACCAGCCCCACCGCGGCACATTACAGGGAATCGGCTGCTTTGACGGATTTTACGCAGACTGGATTGTTGAAAATAACATCGTTATCGTTGACCATTACCACGGCATAACTCTAAGCGGGGCGGTTAACTGCCACATAATCAATAACACAGTAGCAGATAGAGATACAATGAACTCTGATATAAGTCCCTGGATAAGAGTAGGAAACCATAAAAACGGTTCCAAAAGCGTTGGCTGCATAGTTCGGAATAATATTTATTACAGAACCCTCTCAATAGATTCCCCACAAACCGAAGACCATAATTTGCAGGTAAGAAATTATGATAGCAATTTTGTAGACTTCGGACAGTTCGACCTCCGCTTAAAAGAGGGAAGCCCCGCGATAGACGCAGGAACAAGCGACTTTGCACCCGTAATAGACATAAGAGGAGTAACACGACCCCAGGGAGCCCTGTACGATATAGGCGCTTATGAATATGTCGCCGACGAAGGGGATAATCTTTTCAGTTTCCTGCGTATTTATCCGAATCCTTTTAATACTTTTACGGATATAGGATTTTCCCTTTACCTGCCCTCGGATGTAAAACTTGAAATATTTAACTCCGCCGGAGTTAAAATTAAAGAACTTGCAAACGAAAGAATGAATGCGGGGATATATTCATTTAGATTTTACAGAGAAAACTTCAGCAGCGGTGTATACTTTGTCTTTTTGAAAGTAAATGACCAAACCGCATCGGCAAAGGCGATTTTAATAAAATAGATCAAAATCTTAAAATAAAAACAAATAGATTTTAATCTGTTGGGTAGTTAGATGGTTAGGAGGTTAGAGAGAGTAAGCAACCCAAGGAACTCCACGAACTCAATAAACTAATAATCACACAAAGTTTCCAAAAAGTAAATG
>CAYYUB010000006.1:0-34115 GCA_964474855.1 uncultured bacterium | reverse complement strand
AATACGAAGCATTTGGAAATTTAATCTGGTCTGAAGGGACGCTTGAAGACAACCGGGAATTCACCTCAAAAGAAAAAGACCCGACAGGTTTCCATTACTTTGGTGCAAGGTATTATAGTGGGGATATTGGAAGATTCCTGAGCCCCGACCCGCATACGCTCATGCCAAAAGATTTGTTTTTAACCGGGCCACAGAGTTTAAATCCTTATGTGTACGCTACTAATGATCCAATAAATCGCATTGATCTTGGTGGTTTAACCGATTATAGTATCAATGTGACGAGAAATTATATTTTCTATTCAGGTAATTACCGGGATAATATGAGAATAACCGCGGATGACAAAACAATATTTAGTTCCTCTTTTAGGGTAAATAGTCAAGCGAATGTTAAGGGTTATTTATCTATACCATCAGATGTTAAGTATGCGGGCGTCATGAAACATAGTGGCTCATTCAGTAAAACACAATCTAAAATGCATGATAAATTATATGTAGCTAATCTTGATGCATCTGATCGTGGGGACAAGGGGACTAAGGTATCATTAACAGAGGTTCAACCTGCCACTGGTAAAAATTATAAAGATTTAAATTTATTCCACTATGGCAAAAAAAGTGCAGGTTGCATACTTTTCATGAGCAGAGAAGAAGAGAAAGCGTTTTATGCGAACTTTGAAGATTTTGATCCGGAAGAAGATAACATTTATATAATGTTTACTGAAGATAAATCTTTCGTTTCTCATGCAGATAATACGCGGGTGTTTAATCCAAAAACCGATCTCGCCGGCCCAAACTATAACTGGGAATAATACTAATGATGCTTAAAATCAAAAATTATAACCTTTATAGCTGCTAACTATACTAAGTTTAGAGAAAGGATAAGAGAGGACGTAATGACAAAAAAAGAAGTAAATAAAACCCCCTTGGTTTATTATTGTGACAGCTATTGCAATATTAACATTAGTGTGTTTGATTACAACATTAATATATGATGAGAATAGGTTGTTTACCGCTGAGCGTTAAATCTAAAAGAGGAGTATAAAAATATGAAAATATATGTTATTATAATTCTATGCTTTATTAATTCTTGTTGTCAACTATTGGCAGATGGAGATAAATCAAAAGGCTCAGATGTTGAATATCATGCTGAAATAATTAAAGAAATTCTTAAGAAAGGTATAAGTGCTAAAGAAGATGAACAAAAAATAACGGAAGCTTTTAAAAAATTAATTGAGATGGACACAGATGAAGCTATGAGAGCTATTGTTAGAAGCTGTTTAGGATGTACTGAGCTTAAAGATGAAGAAAAATTATTATATTTGTTTGGCCAGGCACTAAAAGATGCATCAATTAAGAGATCGTTGTTATATGATAAACTTCAAAAGTACTTAGATGATGAAGATGGTGATGTTGGATTTACAATAGGATTTTTAGCGAAGATAGATAAACCAAGAGTTTTTGATTATTTAATACAGGAATTTCATAATGATGATAAGAAATACGAGGTTGTTAGAGATATTGATGGATATAGACCTACATTATGGGATTTATGGCGATTAGCAGAATTACGAGATAAAAGAATTGTAGAAGTTTTAAAAAAATTCAAACCAAAAGGGATAAGAGAGGATTTAGCGATTGCGGAAGCTTATTGTCTGGTTAATCATGAATACGAGAAAAATCTTAATTTTATTCTCAATTCATTCGAAAGGAGCATAGTTGATGATTTTCTTTCCCACATAGAAGAGATTGGCAATCCTGAAGCCATTGATTTCCTGGAGAAAAACAGATACGAACTACTTGTTGATTGTTACGAACTAGACTTAGATAATATTATCGCAGAGTTAAAGAAAAATGAAGGACTGATTCAAAGACACCATATCAAAGTAACTTGTTCTTCTACTCTTATTGAAGAAAACAATAAGTTTTTATACGATATAGACAATATCTTTGATAATGATGATAATACAGCCTGGGTCGAAGGAGCAGAAGGAGATGGTATAGGGGAATGGATTCAATTTGATTTTGACAGGGAATATAAGATTAATAGAATTGATTTAATTTCAGGTTATTCTAAATCAAGGTCAATATTTAAAGCCAATAATAGAATAAAAAACCTTGAATTATTGTTTTCAGATGGGGTCAAGATAAACTTAGATTTAAAAGATACAATGGATTTACAAAAAATCAAAATAGAGCCTCATGTTACTAAGTCTATTAAATTTACTATTAAAGATGTATATAAAGGTTCTAAATACGAAGATACATGCATAAGTGAACTAAAGTTATGGGGGTCTAAGGTGGTTGATTGAAATCATGTGGGGTCAAGTGTATTTGGCAATGTATTTGGTGTATTTGGTGTATTTGGGGTCATGTATTTGGTGTATTTGGGGTCAAATCTCAACACTTGTATTTGGGGTCAAATTGTATTTGGGGTCAAATCTCAACACTTGACAATTTAATTCATCAGATTAAAGTTATTACATGGCAAGGCCATTATGTATTTGGGGTCAAATCTCAACACTTGACAATTTAATTTGTATTTGGGGTCAAATCTCAACACTTGACAAATTAATTCATCAGATTAAAGTTATTACATGGCAAGGCCATTACGTATCAACGGGGTCAGACCTTGAAATGTGAAAAGGTTGACAATTGGTTTTGAGGTGTTAATATATTGTTATGGCAAGACCATATCGGTTGCAGGGAGAAGGATATTTATATCATATTACGAGTCGGGGTGACGATAGAAAAAAGATATACATCAGTAAATATGATTACGAAAAGTTCTTAGAATATCTCCTTAAGGCAAAAGAGAAATACAAATTTTATGTTTATGCTTACTGTTTAATGTCCAATCATTACCATTTATTGATCGAGACTACACAACCTAATCTTTCGAGAATAATGCAGTATATCAATACCTCTTATAGCGTATATTACAATAAAAAAAGAAATAGAAGCGGGCATGTATTTCAGGGAAGGTATAAATCGATAATAATCGAAGGAGATAGTTATTTCTTAGAATTAACAAGATATATACACTTGAACCCGGTAAGAGCGGGAATATCTGAAACCCCGGAAGAGTATAAATGGTCCAGTTTTAATGAATATATTACTAATAAAAGAAAAAACATAATAGATAAAGAAGAAATAATGAAATATTACAAAATAAAACCTTCTAAATATAAACAATTTGTTTTAGATGGAATGGATGAAAAATCTGATATTTTTGATCAGGTTTACGCCGGATTTATACTTGGGAAGGTAAAATTTATAAAAGATACAATAAAAGATTTAAAACAACAAGTAGAGGGAGGAAAAGAAATTTCCTACAAGAACAAATTAACCAATAATATCCAAATAGACGATATAGTAAAAGAAACAGCTAAACACTACAAAAGATCAACAAAAGAACTTTATAATAAGAAGAAGCCTTCACTTTCCAGAAAAGCAGCGATATATTTATCTAAACGCTTAACAGGATTAACCAATAAAGAGATAGGAGAGGCATTTAAGATAACATATTCAGCAGTGAGTAAGGCATACAAAGATATGGAGCGAATGATGAGCGAAAAGCAAAAAATAAGTAGTGATATTGAGGCAATCATTTCACATTTCAAGGTCTGACCCCGTTAATACGTTAATACGTTAATACACGTTAATAATAATCCCGAAACATGGGATTATTACAATGACATGATGTCTGAATTTGAAGTAGGCGACGAAGGTTGGAATTTAAATATAAGGTTAGAAGTTGATTATACTAGGGAAGATTTAGAGCGTTTAAGTAATTCCTATCGAAATTATATTCCCTAAAGAACAGCTAACGAGTTTATGACTTAAATGATACTTTAATGACGGAGTTATAAAATTGCGAAAAAATATATAATGATTTATGTTTTGTGGATTCTTACCTTATTTGAAATTACAAATTCAAAAATATAAATAATGGGGGAAATTTATGCGATATAAAATTGTATTTTATTTGCTAATGACAGGATTGACTTTGGGAACATGCACAGAATCTAAAGAATCAAAAAAAAGATCTTATGAGGAAGAGGAAAAGATTATTGAACAAGCAATTGAATATAAGTACTCCAGTATAAACACCTTAGAAAAACTAAATATAGCTCTTGAGATTTATATGAATGAAAATATTATACTAAAAAAAGAAGAACTCTTTGAAAAAGTAAGCAATCATACTTATGATATTAACGAAAGAATTTATCTTATAAAACTATATGATCACTATGCTGAAGAATATCCCAATATAGTAATACCTCGACTTGTAAGTTTAGGGCAATACTGCGGCGTAGCTACTTCAGAATATTTATGGGAATATTTAGGATCATTCTTTTGGGAAAATCCAAGAGAGTTTATACTTGCAATGAACAAGGACAGTATTGCTAAATACATTAAAATTGAAGCCGACAGTGACTCACTTATAGCTCATATTTATAAAGTCCATTCGGAACCACTTAGCAAAGATTATTATGATTATGAACCTGATGAATATAAAAATCTGATAATTGCAAGGATTAAAGGTTTAGATATTGAAAATGACTTCTATTTATATTTAAAGAACAAATATAAATTTTAAAGGATAACTGCAATGTTTCTGTAATTTTCTGCATTGAAGGATCATTGGGGTCACTTATATTAACAGTGTATTTGGGGTCAATGTATTTGGGGTCAAATCTCAACACTTGACAATATGACAATATGTATTTGGGGTATATTCCTTCTTTAATCTTGTGAAAATCCAAATCCTTCGGATTAGTAGAAGAGCTAGAAGTTTAGCAGGGGTTAAGGATTAGTTGCATAGCTTCGAGGAAGAGCAAGGGTTAAGAAAAACACTTACCACTTAATCCCTACCCCTTGAATTTCTTATTCGCACTGCTTCTAACACTAAATGAATATCTGCATGACAATAGCGGCTGCCAGTGCTACCGTAAGATTATCGTTTATTTCTATAGGTAGTGCTTCTGTAACAGTGGCTGCAATTGCCCCGAAAATCAAAATTATAAGGTGAATCCGGATTCCGGTCCATTGGGAAAAAATTAAGGCGATAACCATAGTTGTTATAAAAAATGCAAGGCTGCCTTCTAAGGTCTTGTCCCCTATTTTTACTTTTCCGTACTTTGTTCCTATAACAGCGGCTGCCGCATCTCCGAAAAGCATAAATATTAAACTTACAATAGCTACCTGTTTGTTGAAAAACGCAATTACTACTGCATTTGAAATAAGAAGGGCAGTTGTTCCTGTAAGCATTCCCTCTCTTACTTTAAGTATGCCTTTGGAATGTTCTACCAATGTTCTCCAGAGCGGAGGGGATATATATCGCATAACTTCAATAGTGGTCATTATACCCAAAAGATATAAAATTAACATTTCTACGATAATTTTGTTTGGTGAAAAATAATAAACCAGAGGGAATACAATTCCGGCTCCGATTCTGAAAAATTTTCTTCTTTTTAGTTTCACTTGCTTCCTCCCTTAATGAGTTCTTTAATTATATCATTATTTATAAGAATTCCAACAGTTAAAAATATCAATAGAAATGGAATAAAAAAAGGCATAGAGTTCCAGTAGAGCCAGATCCAGAGTCCGAGCGCTAAAAGAAATATCGGCAAAACCATTTTCAGGTTTCGGGGGCTTTTTTGAATCAGGAAAAAAGCCGCTACCGCTATAATAGAGAATTTTGGAAAAAGATATGTCAGTACCCCAGCGGAACATGCGACTCCTTTTCCTCCTTTAAAGCGCAAAAACAGAGAATAACAATGTCCGATTACCGCGCAGAGACCAGCTATTCCTATCCAGAATAAACTCAAATGGAATACTTCGCCGGCTATTGCCATCGGTATTATAGTTTTAAGAACATCCAGGATGAAAGTGAGGAGTCCCCAAAAAACTCCGATTTCTCTAAAAACATTACCGGCTCCGGGATTACTGTTTCCAAGACTTCTAATGTCTACTTTTTTAAACTTTGAAATTATAACAGCGTTTGGAATAGAGCCGAATATATATCCTGTGATTAAAGAAACTATAACCTTGCCCAAGAAAATATTCATAATTTTTATAGCGGGGGTGGGATTCGAACCCACGACCTTTGGGTTATGAGCCCAACGAGCTACCTAACTGCTCCACCCCGCGTCAACCATAATATAGTTTTCGTAAATCTATTGTCAACCCCCCATAGTACAGTATTAATTGAATTTAAAATATTTTTTTAATTATACTTACTTTTCCCCTCATTTTCATACAATCTCCTGCTAAAGATTGTAAATTTTAAATTGTAAGTTGTAAATTTTTAATTTTTTTAAGTTCAATTTGCGGTTTACAATTTTCAATTTCCACTCTTCACGTTAAACGTTATACGTAACACGTTAAACGTTTTTGTTACGTTCACCTTACACGTATCACGTAACACGATGCAATACCATCATCTTTATATTTAATAACAGAGGCACAAAGGACACAGAGTATTTGTTTTTTCATTTTCTACTATTTTGTCTCCACTTTTTGTAAACTTTCATTGTTTTTCTTGCATATCTTATTACTCTGGTCGCCTCATTCTTTGATATAGGTGTCAATTCATATTCTTCCTTAACGTAAATATCAAATACATGCTTAAAAGATGAAGAAAATTCTTTTCCCAGATATTCCGCGGCTTGTGGAATAAGTTCTGACACTTTGCTGGTATAACCTCTTCCCTTCATTGCAAGAGCGGCTTGGATTGCATGCTTCGAGGCCATAAAACAAAACTCCGGAATTCCGAAAATTAATTTTTTCTCGAGAAGTGCTTCTGCGGTTTCTACTTTATGGGATTCGATTTGTTGAGACTTTTTAATGAATTCAGCGTATTTTACTTCCGGGGGTTCAGGGTTTAAAGAGAGGTCTGTTAAACCTAAAATCATTTTCCCCTCTTTTTTAACCGCCGTGTATAAAGGAATTGTTTCCTTTTTGAAGTCTTCGAGACTGCACGAAACAATTGTAATTATTCGCTCTGAATCAATTTTGTGCGAGATATCACTAATATTCTTCCTTATATTTTCATCAAGACGTCCGAAAACAACCAGAAGGTCAATGTCCGAGTTTTTCCCGGCTGTTCCTTTAACCCATGAACCATATAGAATTAAAGATTTTAGATTGTCTCCAAAGCTCTCTTTTGTTTTTTTTTGGATTCGTTTTATTGTATCCTTAATATCTTTCGGAATAGCTTTTATCATGTAAATTTATCTAGCTACGTTTCAAAGAAGTCCTGCCCCTCATATGCTTTATCGATACGAAAAAATCTTAAAGAGTAAGAAATCCTACTTTAACTCAGCGAATTCTTCCACTGGTACTTCGATATGTTTTTTTAGCTTCTTTTTATTTGAATAAATGTCTATAAAATCCTTTTCGATTTTCTTTAAAACCTTGGCTTCAAAATACTGCTCTCCGCAATATTCGCATTCCTCACAGGGGACATTATCTACTATCAGAAAATGACCGTCATTTTTATAGATATATTGAACTCTTTTTTCTTTAAAGTTTTTGTTTCCACAAAAACTACAAACTCTAATCATTTTTACCTCCTTTCGTAAGGTGTTTTAAATTTAGGAGGTTGGGGTACGTAAACCGTTATAATGATCATTTCTTTCTCAAAGCCTCCACAAACTATATGAATAGGTTTACCTTCATTTGTAAAACCAGCTACCAAACAACTTTTTCCTCTTCCTGTATCCTCATACTGTTCCAAGATTCTACCTGAAAGGAGAGCTTCTTCAATCTCTGCTATTAAAAGATTTTCATTTTGCCGTTCTTGGTCGCCGTGTTTTGAGAAATAATATTTACTCTTACGAACTTTATCAACTACCCAGTCAATTTCAATCATAGAACTCCCTTCAAGAAAAATTCTTACTGAATTATATGATTCTCACACAATAAAGTCAAGGTTAGCGTATACTACAGTATACTTTTTGTATCACTGAGAATAAAAAAAACAATTTATTAAAAACAAAGTATGCAAATAGCGAGTGTTTTTAGCTTTTTCTCTGTGCTCTCTGTGGTAAATTTAGTTTTTGGGGGTGGGAGGTGTTTTAATCTTTAAATTCTTGCCTGTCTTCGAGGGCTCTTGTGAGAGTTAAGTCGTCCGCGAAGTCAAGGTCCGTTCCGAAGGGAATACCTCTGGCAATACGGGTTATCTTTACGCCGCTGTCTTTCAAGTTTTCTTCGATGTATAAAGCGGTTGCTTCTCCTTCCGTTGTTGGATTAGTCGCGATTATGACTTCTTTTATTTCTTCTGTTTTTAATCTTTTAATCAAAGAAGCGATATTTATATCTTCCGGATAAGTATTGTCGAGGGGGGAGAGAAGCCCTCCCAGGACATGATATAATCCATTAAAAGAATTTGAGCGTTCGATCGCGAAAACATCCATTGGTTTTTCGACAACACAGATAATTGATTGGTCTCTTTGTGGAGAGGTACAGATATGACATAAATTTTCTGCTGTTATGTTTCCGCACTTACTGCAGAATTTGATTTCCAAGAGAACTTTTTCCAAAGAGTGAAGAATCTTTTCTCCGATAGTGGGTTTTGTAAGGATATGGAAAGCAATTCTTTCTGCGGATTTTTTACCGATTCCCGGTAATGATTGAAGTGATTGTATGAAACGTAGAAAAGTACCCGGTGGTTTCAAGATATTAAGTCTTGAATTCCATCTAAAGGCAAGAACCCGATTGCTTCTTGCATTTTCTGTTGAAATAATTTTTTTGTTTTCTCCTTACTCATGTTGATTGCCGAGATTATCAAATCTTCCAGGAGTTTTTTATCGGTTCCTTTAAAAAGATCTTCTTCGATTTCTAATTTTAGGATATCTCCAAATCCGTTTGCCTCCACCTTCACCATTCCTCCTCCGCTCTCACTCACGATTTTCTCTTTTTTAAGTTCCTCTTTCATTTCATCGATTTTTTGTTTTAGATTTCCCATATCAAATAAATTCTTCAGCATTAAATATCTCCTTTACTTTTGTCACCATAGAATTATCACGCAATCTGGTATCAATTTTTTGCTCGTAGGTTATTATCTCAATATCTATATCTTTGCCTGTCTCATTTTTCAATGCGCCTCTTAAGAAATGAATGTCTTCATCAAGGTGTTTCTTATGCGTTGAAGGCACTTTTATTCTTAATATGTTATCCTCAAAGGCAACCGGTTCCGCGTCTTTTAAAAATTCTTTAAGGAAGTTTTTCCCGCTGGTACCATTTATTTTTGTCATTATTGCAGCCCAGAGCTCCTTTTCGTTTTTTGTGTATTTTATGTTAGTATTGTTTTTGTTGATAATTGCTTTTTCTTCTTCGATTACTCCTTTTTTTTCTTGAGGATTGTTTAAGGGAGCCGTATCCTGTGATATTTTTTTTATTAAAGTATTGATATCACGCAGATTAGGTATTCTTGCCATTCGCAGCATTGCCAGTTCGAGATATACAGGGGAATGAGGAATCAATCTTATATCTTTTTCTAAATCTACCGATAGATTTAATACTGCCGTCATGAATTCTGTTGAAACATCTTTGGAAAGTTCGCTTAAATTCTCTTCAGAGTCAATAGAAGTTATATCTTCGATTCCAAGTTTACATAGTAGAAGACCACGGAGAAATTTAAGCCAACCGGATACGAATTCTCTAAGATCATATCCTTTTCGGGCAATCTCCTCTATGTTCTGGATAATTCCGGTTTCTTCTGAATTTTTTATGCCGTTGAATAATTTCAAATATAGGCTATTGCCGATAAATCCAAATACATCTCGAACATCACTCGCGTTGATCTCACCCTCCGAGTAAGATATTAATTGTTCGAGCATCCCTTCCGCATCTCTTATAGCGCCATCTGCTCTGGAGGATATAAGTGATAATGCTTCATCTGTTGCCTTAACTTTTTCAGCCTTAACCAATTTTTTTAATTTTTCGAAAATTTCTTTATTACTTAAAACTCTAAAATCAAACCTTTGACACCTGGACAGTACTGTCTTTGGAACTTTCTGGGGTTCAGTAGTCGCGAATATGAAAATTATATGAGAAGGAGGTTCTTCAAGGGTCTTAAGTAGAGCGTTGAAAGCTTCTTTTGTAAGCATGTGAACTTCGTCTATTATGTAAACTTTAAAAGTAGATTGTACGGGGCTGTAGGATACTGCTTCTCTTAAGGCCCTTATTTCATCGATTCCTCTATTTGATGCACCGTCTATTTCTATAACATCAACCGAGTTGCAATTGGTAACTGCTTTGCAGTTCTCGCAGTCATTGCATGGATTTTCAACTATCCCCTTTTTACAATTGACAGCCTTTGCCAGGATACGAGCTACAGACGTTTTTCCTACTCCTCTTGGACCTGAAAACAAATAAGAATGCCCCACCCTTCCCTTTTTCAGTGCGGACATAAGGGTTTTAGTTACATGGGGTTGCCCCAGTACTTCATCAAAATTTTGTGGTCTGTATTTTCGTGTTAAGACTAAATATCCCATAATTTTCTAAACAGCCGCACGGCTTGCTTTGCCTATGAACTTTTGCCGGTACTACTTAAGAAAAAGCTCCATTCAGGTATTCCTTCATCAGAGATTAAGACTTCTTACCGCTGCTTCCTTCCGGATCTGACGGGGTTTAAAGCTTTCCTCTATGGAGGGCCCAAACTTCAACACCCTCTTAAAAAGCCCATAGTAAAAGAACATAAACTCAACCAAGCCATTAGCCCTGCTATAGCGGATTACAGGTGTGGGGAACCGCTATCTCCCCGCTATGTGCGACTGAATGTATTTATATTAGTGAGTGGCAACTAAGAAGTCAACCCCCGAAATGGGACGCAGGTGAACGCAGATTCTAAGGATTTGAAATACCCTACTCCACCTAGGATTATTGTCACACAGAGACACAGAGAACACAGAGCTACAACCACGCTCAACCCCCAATTTTTATCGTATTTATTAAAAAAACTATCCCAACACCTTAGGTTGGGACGCAGCAGCACATAGATTCTCAAGATTTAAATTCCCCCGGGTTAATTAGTCACAGATTGGCATGGATGAAAACACATTTTTTAACATATTTGATTTATAAAGATAAAATTTGGGGTGGTAAAAAAGATCCGTTTTTATCGGTGAAGATAAGTGTTTATTGTTTTAGGGGAAGGGTTGAAATTCAGAAAAAAAATATAGATCCTTTTTGATCTGCGTTTATCTGCGTCCTACATTACTTTTTTATCGTATCGTTATTTCAATCCTGTCTGTTCGCACATCTCCTACCGATTCGTATCCGACAACACTTGTCATTGCCTTTTCGGGAAGTATTATTCTATCCAGTAGGAAATTGGCAACCTTTTTTGTTCTTTCCATCGCCAAATTCTCATTTTGTGAATACACGATAACTCTAAGATGTTTCTTGATGTCTTTTCTGACGTAATCTGCAGCTTCTTCGAGTAAATCTGCACCCGATCCGGTAAATCCTGTAGAATTTCTTTCAAAGACAACTCTACCATCGAGGCGAATTACGGAATTTATCTCTTCCCTCCAGTAAAGCCCGGGAACTCTTATCTTTTTACCGAGCCTGAATGAAGAATTGTTTTCGTTATCAACTGTCCTTATGTAGTAAGAATAATTTTTCCCCAGATCAATCATATTGTCCTTTGTGTCTTTGCCATCCCATTCTATTGCTTTTGGGGGACTACCCATACCGGCAAAAGATCTGAATACTTCGCCGGTCTCATCCGTTACTGCTAATTCCCATTGTTTAATGTCTTTTTCGAATGATATATTTGATATTGTTATAGGCAGAGTCAAAATTTTCCCTAGCCAGGGTTTTCTTATCTGGTCGCTGGCCAATATTGGCAGAGGAGTAGAGGTTATTTCGGAATGGACCTGTAATTCCAGATCATATATATATGAACCCTGTCTTCCGTATGGTTGTATAACTTCAAAGATGTCATAACCCAGTTCTGACGGAGGTTTTTTCTCGTCTATTTTTCCCAAGTATTTACCCTTGATTACTTCTTTTGATATTTCTTCCTGGGAAAACCCCGCGAAACTTACGATAAATAAAAATAAGATAATTATATTTCTTTTCATTTTCACTCCAAAACAAAGTTAAAGGTAATTATCCCGGTTTGTACAATTCCCGATCCTTGAAGGGCCGCGAATTTCCATTGTCTAACGCTATTTATTACCAGTCTATCCCATGATCCGAAACCTGAAGTTCTAACTACGAAAACATTTTCCTTAACAGTCCCATCGGGATTTACCCCAATCTGTACGCTTATAGTTGCAGTTAATCCCCTCTCCTGAGCCCACAGAGGATATGGGGTTGTCGGTTTGTAAGTAATTCTTCTGGATGAAAGAGGCCCTGATATAGTTATTTTTGTGGTTGATTTTGATGGTGCTTTTACTATTTTTGCGTCTTCTTTTGAAGATGTTTCAGGAGCCATCTTTTTTAGTTCCTTTGTTGGGACCTTTTCCAGATCTACGGCTCCGCTTCCTCCTGGTGAGGAAAAAACCCCAATTTTGGAATCAGGGCTGTAGGTTTTTTTGTCGCTGATTTTTAGGGCGGGTTTACTTATTATGTCTTCGGAGCTGCTTTGTCTATCACCTGACGCAACTCGCAGGATTTCACTTGAACCTCCAACTGGACCTTCTAATTTTTCAAATTTGTCCAGATCGATACCCTTTGCTTGAGTACGATCCAGCTGTTTTTGATCCAACTCAATCCCTTTTTCACTGATTCCGGGAACGGGAGGCAGAGCCTTAATTATTTTCTCAATTTCATTTTCATCTAAATCTTTTATTCCATCATCTTTCTGAGTGATTTTGTCTTTTATTGCCTTAAAAATACTTTTTTGAGGTGGTGCGGGTCTTACTGACGGAGCCAATGTTTGGTCAATGAATTCAATATTGTCAATCCTGCTAATAAATTCGCTTGTTCTTTTTGCTTCATTAAAATAGAAAACGCCAACGTGTAATATGATTGAAAATATCATTGTGGCTTTTATCTTTTTGTCAAAAAATCCTTCAGAAGAATCGATCATTTTTATCCCTGAATTGTTGCAATTGAAATACTTTTCGCTCCAAGTTTTTTCACAAGAGCTATCATATTCATAACCGTTCCGGTTTCCAGTTCCTTATCGGTTCTGATTAAGACGAGATGACTCGGATTCCTTCTTATTGTTGACTTAAGGACGTTAGCTAATTGTGCGGTAGTAACCAATTCATTGTTTACGGAAATTTCGTTTTCCGAAGTGATTGTTATAGTAATGTTTTTTTCGGTAGGAGGTTCAACAGTAGTAGCGGTAGGGAGATTAACGTGGAGTTTGGAAGAAAGCATGATAACGGGGGTTAAAACCATGAGCGTTATGAGTATTGTAAAGCTAACATCCGCAAGAGGAGTTATCATTATTTCTGCGCTTTTTTGTTCTTCAGATGTTATTCTGTTGTTTCTCATTTTCCTTTTCTCCTTAAAAGAACTAATTTTAATGCACCTTTTTGTTTTGATATATCAAGAACTGTAACCACTTCCTGTATAGGTATTGAAGGGTAAGCACTCACTGTTACTATTCTGGATACGCTCCGCCCAAGCAATTCGGCTACCCTATCAGGAAATTCTTCTCGTGAGATAAGTCTATCATTCAGGTAAATCTGATTCTTTGAATCAATATATATATTTACTTTTAATTCTGTATCATCCATTGCCGAGACCCCTTTGACAAGGGTGGGATTCTTAACGTTTATTCCCGACATAAAAATAGCAGGAGCCGTCATCATAAAAAAGAGTACCAGAAGCAAAGCTACGTTTATCATAGGGGTAATTGGTATTTTACCTACTGAATCTTCGTAACTTTCAATAATACTTTTTCTCATAGTTTTAATTCTTTAATCTAACTTTAAAGTTTCTGTTTTCCTTTTCGGAGAATTAGTATGTAGAAAAGCGAGGAATTTTCTTGAATTCGATTCTATCTGGGTGAGAACAGTTTTTACTTTATTCATGAAATAATTGTAGAATATAGCTGCCGGTATAGCCACAATAATTCCAATAGCGGTGGAGACAAGAGCTTCTGCCACTCCTGCCATAACCACGGATGGTCCTCCGGAGCCTGATACGGAAAGATCGTGGAAAGCTCTGATAATACCCATAACTGTTCCCAGTAGCCCTAAAAGAGGAGAAATGAAGCTTATAGTACTGAGTACCGAGTTTTTCCTTTCCAGGTAGCTTTTCGTTTCAATGAGGGCACCATCAAGTAAATCGGCAATATCTTCTCTTGGTAAATCCCTGTTTTTTATGCCAACGTCTAAAACTTCGCCGAGAGGATGATTTACAGACTTGCATATGAAACTTGCTTCTTGTATATTGCCTCTTTTAAATGCGCTTTGTACTCTGTCCAAGAGTGCTTTTTCGTCAATTCCTAATCTACTGTATGACCATAATCTTTCCAGTATAACCGCTAATGCGATCACTGAGAAAACCAGTAGCAGATCTATAGCCCAACTGTTTTTTAAAAGTTGAAGAAAACTTATTCCCGCCATTAAATACTCCTTTCTTTTTTATAACTCGTTTGGTTTTTAAATTGGTTTTTAAAACAGATATTCATTTTTTATTGATTCTCGGATCCTCCTCCTACTCTTTCTGTACTTCCTAATCTTTTATAACATTGGTCGAGGTTGTGCTTTGCGGTGGCAACATATTCGCTTGTAGGGTAATCATCTAATATTTTTTTGAATGCCTCAATGGCTTTTCCATAGTTACCCAGATAAAAATACCCCGAACCGCTATAGAATAAAGCGAGCGGTACTTTTTGGCTTTCCGGGAAATACTCAAGGAATAGATTTGCCTCACTGACAAGGTTGTCGTAGCTCTTCATTTCATCGAATATTTTAATAACATTTGCTTGAGCGTCCTCAGCATATTCCGTCTCCGGAAAATCTATAACCACTTTTCGAAAAGTTTCTAATGCCTTATCCTGGTTTCCAGCTTCGTAGAAATGAACGGCGACATTGAATAGAGCCAGAGCTGCTTTGGGGTCGGAAGGAAACTGCTCGATAAAGTTTTTAAGCATTTCCGGATCCGCCTGTCCTGCCATATAGTATGCCGAAGAAAGGGATTTCTTTGCTTCTTCCGCCAATGTATCGTTTGGATATATTGAAATGAATTTTGAAAAGGCGTCGATTGCTTTTTTATAATCCTGGCCGTTGTAATAATTGTTGCCTAATGTAAGCATTACTTGCGGAACCATCGGGGAATTCGGGTATTCGTCTATAACTATCTTGAAATAAGGCGCTGCCATATCATATTTCAAAGCCTGGAAATAAGTCATTCCAATCTCGTAAGCAGCGTTAGGGGCAATGCTGGATTTGGGATAATCTTCCAGTATTGTTTCCCAGGCATCGATTGCCTGTCTATAATACTCTAAGTTATAATATGACTTTCCCGCATAAAATATGCCTTTAGGCTTTAATGGATGATTTGATGAAACTTTACCGATGCTTTCAAAAAAGTTTAGAGCTTCTTCGTATTCTTCTTTGTTGTATAACGCTATTCCGTTTCCAAAGGAGGAGTTTATTAAGGCGGTGGTATCCATTGAGTAAGCTGTCATTACCTTTGTGAATTGGTTTTCTGTTATATCCAATCTGTTTTCATGCAAAAGACACCAGCCATAACCGGCTTGCGCCGCCGCAAGAAGTTCCGGATCGCTGTATTGGTATTCACTTATGATTTCCTGGTATATATTTTTTGCGCTTTCATATTGATCGACCTGGTAATACGCTTCGGCAAGATCAAACATCGCTCTGCCTTTCCAGATGTCGCCCTTTTTGCATGCTTCCTTTGTTAAGAGCGCTTTTCCCAGCGCAATTGTAAGGGTGTAATCTCTTGTTTTATTGTAGGTTCTAAGCAGTAAAGCTATTGCAGGACAAGTTATATCGGATCCCCAATAATATCTCAAGATTTTGTTAAGATGTTTTTTGGTAGTCAGGTAATCTCCCTCGGTGAAAGAGAGTCCTCCCGCGAGGTAATCTCCCAGACCAATAGTCTCTCCCGAAGAATATTTCGAAGACATTTGTTGATAAACAATACGAGCTTCTGCTGTATCACCCATTCCAAGGAAGACCTGTCCCATTTCGATGTTTGCGAGACTGGCAATTTTTAATTCCGGGAAATTTGAGACTATTTTTGTAAAGGTGCTCAAAGCCTCTTCGTTTCTGTCCAATTTTTTGAGGCATTTGCCGTAAAGAAAATTACTATGGGCGGCAAGGAATATATCCTGGCTGTTTAAGGTTGGTTTTAAATATTCTATTGTTTTCAGGTAATTGTCCTCATTGTAATAGCAAACTGCTAATTTGTATGAGGCGAATTCTTTTAATTCACTATAGGGATATTTTTCCAGAAAATCAACGTATTTATAAAGGGCTCCGGAATAATTTCCGGAGAAAAACAATACATCTCCCATATAATATGCTGAATATCTGGCAAGGGGGCTTTCCGGGTAATTGTCAGTTATTTTTTTAAATGAAGCGAGCGCCCTTCTTGGATCTTTAATAAAGAAATAAGCTTTTGCTTTGTAAAAAAGCGCCTCTTTTGTTTCAATTTCTTTTAATAACTCCGTTACTTCTTCATAATGCTCCTGTCCAAAAGAAATAATCGCTTTTGTCACTTTCGTTTTGTCAGAATCTTTATAGCCCGGATATTCTGAAGTTAATACGGTAAGACTTCTTTGTGCTTCATCCCAGTTTCCCAGCGCGATATGGCAGGATGTTATTGCGTATATACCCTCGGGGTAAAGATAAGTATTTCTGGATTCGCTATTGATCTTGTAAAATATTGACAGCGCTTTTTTATAATCTCCGGTATTATAATAACATTCTCCGATTCTGTATAAAGCTTCTAGTTTGTACTCCCCTAACCCTTTAAGAGATTTTTCGAATTTTACTCTGGCCTCACTGTATTCTCCCGCTTCGAACAATTCCGTTGCATCGATAAAGAGTTTTATTGCTTCAGGAGTGTCCTCTTTATAATCTTCCGAAGTAAGGGTTCTACGCCCGTCTAAATCGTCTATTTGTTGCGGGACCATTCCCGTGACCTCCATGTCTTCGAAATCGTCTCCAAAAAATATTCTATCTCCTGCGATAACCGGTTCCCATTTCTTTTTTTCTTCTTCGCCTTCAAAGAAAGGTAATTTGAAAGATATAGTACTATTTAATCTTGCCGAATGAGTTTCTCCTCCTCCGAATAGAACGCCTTCAAGTTTTGTCACCGAGAGTTCTCCCCGGAATCTTCTCCAATCGCATTGTATACCAAAACTGATATCCCTGCCATCGGCTTCCAATAAAATATCAAGCCATTCTTTTACGGAATATTTTGTTCCAAGGAAGAGCCCAAAAGCAAAGTTTTCATGTTTGTCGGAAGAAAATATATCGGTGTTGGGCAGATAACTGCGGGGTCCGTAACCGACGTATTTTCCTCTTCCCAAACCGGCAGTCAATTCGAGGCGTTTACCGAGTTTTCTACTGCCGGCAAGGTAAAACGACCACGCTTCAGGTGGTCTGTTAGCGTATATTTCGTCTATAAAAGTTGTATCCGAGCCCAGGGGCGAGATATATTTGCTAAATGCTATGTTGTCTATTCCAAAAGATAAAGAAGTAATTTGTGATTTATAAAACTGAAATGCTAAATCAAGCCCGAAGTCACTGCCCGCCAACCAATTCAGTCCAACGTTTATTCTTTCTTTCGAGAATTCGATTCCAACGTTAGGGTCAAAGCCGTACCCGTAGTTCGAACTGAGAGGATAATTTCCGTTAAAGTTTATGAATAATCCGTCGGTAAAATTGGCAGAGGGAATATCAATACAAGAATTCCTTTCTAACCTCTGTGATGCCAAAGCTAAGGTGACAAATAAAACTGATAAATACAATATTTTTTTCATTTTTATTCCTAATTGGATGGTTTTTTGTTTTCTTTGTTTGTCTTGGATTCTTTTTTGCTTTCCGGTGTGGTTGGTTCTACCTCAACTTCCGAATCGAAATCTTCCTCTATATAAATGTCTTTTTCTAAGCTTTCCCATTGTTCTTCGATGAGGAATCTTTCCTGGGGTCCTTCGGTTTTTATCGTGGCCAGTCTACCGCTTGAAGTATAAGTCCTTCCATTTTTTTCCGTTATAGTAAATTTATAATAATAATCGCCGTAATGAACAAGTTTGCCGCTATCATCCCGACCATCCCAGTAAAGTCTTTGAGGAAGATCGCCCCAACCTTCGTAATGCCTTATTATTTCTCCCCATCGGTTTTTTACTGAGAGCTCCCATTTTTCAATTTCATCTTTTGTTCTTATTTCTTTGTTTAACCATAAGATGTTGTTTTCTCCGTCAGTTATCGGAGAAAAAACTTTTTTATCGGGATACAATTTTGCTCTAAAACCTCCGAAATTGAAAGTTAATGAAAAATTATGACTGGGAGTGATTATTCCTTCGGATTGATGATGATGCCCGAAGGCATAATCGATTCTTATTGATTTACCTTCGATGGGAAGATTGAAACCTAGACCGTAAGAAAAGTAATTGTAGTCGGCTCCCAATCTTAAAATGGCAATGCTACTGAGTTTATATTCGATGCCACCGTTTAATTGTATTTTGCTGTTTTTATGCCAGCCCACATCACCGGCTAATATTAACTTTTCGTCAAGAGTTTTCCAGCTTGCTCCGGCATTAAATCTAAATGGATACTGCTCTCTTTCTGATATTAATGTAAATGAGGGTTCCAGTAAATTCTTTATTGTTAAACCCATAGAAAAAGGTTTTTCAGGGAGAAGGAGAAAACCAATGTCAAAGTCCTGCCCGACTGAGCTCCAATGAGAAATCGAGTGGTGAAGTATTTTATAATTAATCCCAAAGGATAAGAAGTCAATGAGATTTATTGAGTAAGATAACATTCCGGCAGTTTCCGATTCCCCAAATTCACCTAAAAGGGTATTGCTTTCATCCCTGTTTTCTATCCCTCCAATGCGAGCCTGGATAAAAGAAAAAGCAAAAGAACCGGATTTTGCTGTTGGCAAGACATAAGAAAAGTATTCTAAACTTGTTCCCATGAAAAGCGAGCTGTGCATAAATAGTATTTCCTGTGGTTTTATCTGGGAGAGACCTGCCGGGTTATAGTAAGGAGCTGACGCGTCATCTGCTAATCCGACTCCGCATCTTCCCATACCCATTGTTCTTGCTCCTGCTCCGAATCCTAAAAAATTCGCACCCACATTAGCATTTCCTTTTAACGAAAAAAGGGTAAATAAAACAGCAAACTTTAATAATTTACTATTTTTAATCATATTACTCTTATCTTATAACGGCTATTTTGCCCGCATACTGGGCGACTGTTTGAGTTTGATTGGTTGCTTTAATACATACAATGTATACACCGGAAAAAACTCTGTTGTCGTTATTGTCCGTTCCGTCCCATTCGGCGCTCCGAGCGCCTCCGGTTTCATCCGTTTCTGTATTCCAAACTAAATTTCCAAACTTATCAAATATCATTATTGAAATATGGGCATCTTCGCTTAAATAATAGTCAATATTAGTAGCGTTGTGTTCTGTTCTGAGTGGGTTAGGATATATATAAATAGAATCGCTGGTAGCTGCCTGTCTTAGTTGGCTAAGAGTAACTTTCTCTGTTACTTTAAATTTGTTGCTGAGAGAGAAATCTTTACTTTCAAGATCCGAGCAGCATAGGTTTAACGAATCTGCGGCACTTAAAATCTTTACCCATCCCTGCCATGTGCCGTGGGTGAAATTGATTATATTGTCATTTTCCCCGCATATTTCCAGGTGGTAATCGGCTGGTTCGACAGAGAGAGAACAGAAAAAACTTGAACTGTCAGTTGCATAAATAGCTACGCAAAAGCTGTCACCCACTAATTGAGGTGAAGGTATTGAGTCGAAATTGGAGCTTATTGAGACTAAAAGAGCTAGAATATTAATTATTACTTCTCCTTCATATGTACTGAAGTATACGTACTTTATCAAACTTGTCAAGGTGGATTTTTAGAAAATGCCGCAAAAAAAGTCCCGAGCTTGTTTATTATTAGGGTGTTGGGACGTTAGCAGTTAGTGCTTAGCAGAGAATGGAGAATAGAAAATAGTAAGTAGTGAGTAGAGAGCAGTCAGAATAAAGGGTATAGCCAAAAAAAGAACAAAAAATCTTTGTGGCTTTGTGCGAGAATTTATTTTTTAGGTGTTGGGTCGGGGTTTTAAAAAAATATAATAAATGGGGTGTGTTTCTGTGTTCTCTGTGTGTTGTTTTTTTCTCTGTGCTCTCTGTGGTAAAAATGGGGAGGTAGAGGGTATCTCAATCCTTGACAAAAGGGAATTTAGATGTATTAATTATTACAAATGGATTATGAAAGTTTTTTCGGGTTTCAGGAGAAGCCGTTCTCGACTTCTCCTGATGAGAGATTCTATTACGATAGTCCCCAGCATTCCAAAGCCTTGCAGAAAATCTTTCATGGAATTGAGAACAGATTAGGGCTTTCGCTGGTTGTGGCTGATATAGGAATGGGTAAAACCACCATGGCGAGAAGAATGCTCAATATGTTGGCTTCGGATGAATCCTATGAAGTTTCTCTTATCATTATAGTTCATCCCGATATTTCGGCAGGATGGTTTCTTAAGAAAATCTCTTTACAATTGGGAGTTGAAGATAAAACAAATGATAGAGTGGAGATGATTTCAGGACTTTATAAGAAACTGCAGGAATACAATGATCAGGACAAGAAAGTGGCTGTTCTGATAGATGAGGGTAACATGCTACGGGGTAAAGATACGATGGAAGAGATTCGCGGACTCCTCAATATTGAAACTCAATCGCAGCATTTGCTGAATTTTGTACTTTTTGGTTTGCCGGAGATGGAAGTGAATCTGAAACAGGATGAAGCCTTATACCAGAGAACTGCTATAAGGACCACTCTCAAACCTTTGAGTTTGGAATCTGTTAAAGCATATATTAGTCACAGAATAAAGGTTGCCGGTGGAGAATCTTTGCCTTTCACTGGTGATTCTTTAGAATTAATACATAGATACTCCGGTGGTAAGCCGCGAATGATTAATATAATATGTGAAAATGCTATTCTGGAAGGATTTATTGAAAAGAAAAAAGAAATTGACTCTAAAATTATGCAGATCGTACTGGAAGATTTTGCTTTGCTGGAGAGTAAATGATGATTGATTTTGTTAAAGGAGAAGGTGGCGGTAACGATTTTGTTTTGACCTCTTATCTTAAAGGCTATGATTATTCGAAGCTTTGTTCCAGTATTCTAAAAAGAAGGTATGGTATCGGAGGAGACGGTCTTGTGGTTATGGACGGAAAGAAGATGATATTCTACAATCCTGATGGAAGTAATGTGCCCTTTTGCGGTAATGCAATAAGGGTTTTCTTTCGTTTGCTTTACCTTCAGGGTAAAGTTGGAAAAGAAGATGAACTGGAGACCGAAGCCGGAACGGTCAGACTTATTTATAACGATAATAATACGGTATCTGCTTTGATGCCCGAGATTAGTATTTTGGAAAAAAGAGAAAATGGGGCGATCGTTAGATGTGGTGTTCCGCATTATGTTATTCCGACAGAGAATGTAGAAGAGCTTGATGTTGAGGGGCAGGGAGCTAAACTTTCAAATGCTGTCCCCGGCAGGAATAATGTCGATTGGTTCAGGGAGAAAGATGGGTCTGTTTTTATGAGAGTTTTTGAGCGTGGTGTGGAAGGGGAAACGCTTTCCTGTTCTTCGGGGATTGCCAGTATGTCGTTTTTCGTGATGGAGGAAACCGGAAAAAACAAACTTGAAGTTAAAACGATTGGCGGAGAGTTTGAAACTGTAAGAGAAAGCAGTAATAGGCTCTGGCTTACGGGAGAGGCAAATATAGTTTTTAAAGGCAAAGTGCCTGAAGGAGAAATTGTTTGGGAAAAGAAAGACCTTTTGATTTAGGCTTAACCTTCGGAGATGTCCTCCTCGCACCGGGTTATTCGGATGTTATTCCGAGCGATACGAATATTGACAGTAAGTTCAGTAGAAATATCAACCTTTTTCTTCCTATAGTATCATCAGCCATGGATACGGTAACCGAAGATGAAATGGCTATAGCGGTTGCCCTGCAGGGTGGGCTTGGGATTATTCATAAAAATCTCTCTATAGAAGACCAGGCGACTCAGGTGCGGAAAGTAAAAAGATTCGAAAGTGTTCTTATTCCAGATCCTATAACAGTTGCCCCTTCGGTTACGATACGAGAAGTCGAAGAATTGATGAGTTGCCATAATATTTCGGGAGTGCCTGTAGTTGATGGTAAAGGGCATTTGAAAGGGATAATAACGAAAAGTGATTTGATCTTTGAGGATGATAAAAATAAAAAAATCAAAGAAGTTATGACGGTAAGAGGTAAACTGATCACAGGAAAAAAAGGCGTTTCGATAGAACAGGTAAAAGCGCTTTTTAGAAAACATAAATTTGAGAAATTGCCTTTAGTGGATAAGAATGATAAGCTTGTGGGGCTAATAACTCTTAGAGATATCATAAAAAGGAGAGAGTTCCCCAAAGCCAATATAGATAAAGAGGGTAGATTATACTGCGGTGCTGCCGTTGGCATAAGTGATGATACCCCGGAGCGGGCTAGAGAGCTTTTAAGCGCGGGGGTCGATTGTCTGGTTGTCGATACGGCTCATGCGCATACGAAGAAAGTATTTGATATTGCCAAGAGATTGCGTAAGATTTGTGACAGGGACCTGGTTGTCGGGAATATAGTAACCGGAGAAGCCGCAAAAGATTTACTGAAGTTGAATGTCGATGCGGTTAAGGTTGGAGTCGGCCCCGGGTCTATTTGTACAACAAGGGTTATAAGCGGAATAGGTATTCCTCAATTAACGGCAATTAGGAACGTGGCAGAAGCTGTAAAAGGCAAAGTACCGATAGTCGCGGATGGAGGCATTACTTTTTCAGGGGATATAACAAAAGCTCTCGCGGGAGGCGCGGATTCGGTAATGATTGGCGGGCTTCTGGCGGGAACCGATGAGGCTCCGGGAGATTCGATTCTTCTGGAGGGCAGAAGGTTTAAAGTTTATAGGGGTATGGGATCGGTTGATGCCATGGAAGCGGGAAGTAAAGATCGTTATTTTCAGACCGGAAAACTGGTACCCGAGGGAGTGGTCTCCAGAGTTCCTTATAAGGGTCCTGTTAGCGAGGTTCTCTTTCAGCTTGAAGGAGGACTACGTTCAGGTATGGGATATGTAGGGGCATGTAGTCTTCAAGAACTCAAAAAGAAAGCTAAATTCATCCAGGTTACCAATGCCGGACTTACAGAAAGTCATCCGCATGATGTTACGATAATTAAAGAGCCGCCAAACTACGAAATTATAAATTAATAGTTACCTCAGGAGGAATAGTGAATAGCATACACGGAACAACAATCCTTGGAGTTAGAAAGGACGGAGTTGTTGCTATGGGTAGCGATGGTCAGGTTACCGTTACCGATACCATAATGAAAGCTAATGCAAAAAAAATCCAATTGTTGAGAGATGGAGAGGTTCTTGCCGGTTTTGCAGGATCGGTGGCGGATGCTCTTGCCTTATGTTCTATGTTTGAGGATCAGATTAACAAATATCCTAAAAATATTTCCAAGGCGGTAATTGAGTTTGCGAAACAGTGGAGGAAAGATAAATATCTTAGAAGATTGGAAGCTCTTTTAGGTGTTATGAATAGTGACGAGTCCTTTATCCTTTCGGGAAGCGGTGAAGTTATACGACCCGATGATGGTCTCATCGGTATAGGCTCGGGGGGAGGATATGCAATATCCGCAGCCAGAGCATTACTTCTGCACTCTTCTCTTGATGCCCCCTCTATTGTCGGGGTTTCCATCAAGCTTGCATCTGATATTTGTGTTTATACTAATGCCAATATTTCAATAGAGGTGCTTAAGAATGAGCAATAACATAGAGCTAAAACCGAAAGAGATTGTACAGAAGTTGGCTCGTTATATAATCGGACAGAACGACGCGAAAAAAGCCGTTGCAATCGCTATAAGGAACAGATGGAGAAGGCAGCAGGTTAAAGGGGATATGGAGGAGGAGATTTATCCTAACAATATAATAATGATCGGACCTACGGGTGTAGGAAAAACTGAAGTTGCAAGGCGCCTTTCTCTTATTATGAGCGCTCCTTTTGTTAAAACGGAAGCCTCAAAATTTACCGAGGTGGGATATGTGGGTAGGGATGTGGAATCGATGGTAAGAAGCCTTATGGATGTTGCCGTAAAGATTGTGCAATCAAGCAAAATAGAAGAAGTCAGGGAGAAAGCCCTGAAGCTTACGGAAGAAAAAATTCTTGATTTGCTCGTACCAAGTGGTGACGTCGGAGAGACTATGGATGAAAGTAGAGAGAAAATGAGAAAAAAATTAAAAAACGGAGAATTCGAGACCAGGAAAATCGAGCTTGATCTTAAAAAACAAGACAAACCTTTCATTGAAATCCTTGGTGCTGTAGGTCCCGAGCAATTGAGCTTAGGTGTTCAGGATGCTTTTTCAAATTTGATGCCTAAATCTACCAAAAAGAAATTCGTTACTATTGCTGAAGCCAGAGAGATATTTTTAAGGGAAGAATCGGATAAGCTGATAGATAGAGATGAGGTTATCGAGGAAAGTAAGAGAAAAACTGAGAACTCGGGGGTAATATTCATTGATGAGATAGATAAGATTATAGGCGGCGATTCGAAAGCTGGACCTGACGTTTCAAGGCAGGGTGTCCAGAGAGATCTTCTACCTCTTGTGGAAGGAACAACGGTCAACACAAAATACGGACCCGTAGATACGGATCATATACTCTTTATCTCAGCTGGAGCTTTTTCTTCTACTTCTCCCTCTGATCTTATTCCTGAGTTACAGGGAAGATTTCCAATCAGGGTAGAATTTAAGGACTTAAACAGGGAGGATTTTCGCAGGATTCTTGTTGAACCGGATAATTCTCTTGTTAAACAATATAAAGCTTTATTTAAATCCGAAGGGTTTGAGCTTGGTTTTAGCGAAGAAGCTTTAACTTTAATCGCTGATTATTCGAAGAGAGTGAATGAGATTAGTGAAAATATAGGCGCAAGGAGACTGCAGACAGTAATGAATGCTTTGCTGGAATACTATCTCTTTGAAATGCCTGATTTAAAGGAGAAGAAGATTTTTATCGAAGAAGAAGACGTAAAAAATGAACTCGAAAAAATAGTTAGTGATGAGAATTTAAGCAGGTACATCTTATAGATGATCTGGGAGAGCCTTACAAATTTCAAAAAGGAAGATATCGAGAGCAGCAAAGAAGCTCTTACTAAAATCCTGTCGTGGGTCGGAAAAACTAAAAGCACAGATTATTTTTTAAAAAGAGAAGAAAAATACTCTTTTGGGATAGGCAAGGGAGTCGTTTTATATAAAAAACAGGAAAACAGGGAAGAACAAGAATTATCCATCCTTGTTGCAAATACCCCTGTAAAATACGATTCTTTTGACGGTGTCCCTATTTCCATTTTCTGTTTTCTTTCTTCAACGACGAGTAAGGATCTTCATCTGAAGTATCTTTCTATATTTTACAGATTAATGAATTTTACTACCTTCAGAGAAAATCTTTTAAGCATGGATTCCATAGAAGGAATCAGAAAATTAATAAAAAAAGAAGAGGAGAGTTTTGGCCAGTGAGACGTATTCCCTTTTTTTTGTGGTTAATTATTCTGATTGCTGCTACTTCTTTCCCCTTGAGTGCTATTCCCGAAGTTGATGTTTTTGGGTTGGATAAACTTTCCCATCTTTTTCTTTTTTCTGTTTTAATGCTTTTTTTCTTTTTTGGGTTTGGAAAGAAGAATTGGAAATTCATATTCGTTATTTTGCTGTTTGCGGCAGTAAATGAGTTAAGTCAGTATTATGTTCCCGGCAGGGTTGTAAGTATTTATGATTTTGTTTTTAATTTGTCCGGTGCAGGAATCGCATATTGGATTTTAAGTTAAAAATGGAGTTTTTTAAAATATGAGTTACAAATCGAATTTTAAGAATGTAAAAGGAACAAGAGACATTTTACCTGAGGAAGCAATCAAGTGGAAAAAAACAGAAGATGTTATCAGGGGAAAAATGGAAAGTTATAATTTCCGGGAAGTTAAATTCCCCACTTTTGAGTCTACCGACCTTTTTAGGAAATCAACCGGAGAGAGCACTGATATCGTCCGAAAGGAAATGTTTACTTTCGAGGATATGGGAGGCAGGAGTCTTACCTTGAAGCCGGAAGGTACCCCTTCGGTAGTCAGGATGTTCCTTCAACATGGTCTTTTTAACAGAGGTGCTCTGCAAAAGTTTTACTATATCGAGCGTATGTTCAGGCAGGAAAGACCTCAAAAGGGAAGATACCGTGAGTTCAGACAATTCGGCGCCGAAGTGATCGGCTCGGGCTCTGCCGAAACCGATGCCCAGCTAGTAAAATCAGCTCTGGATATATTTGAAGAATTAGATATTAAAGGAGTAGAGCTCAATATAAACTCAATCGGATGTCCCAAGTGTAGAAAGGATTTTGTTCGTGAGTTAAAGAGTTTTTTAAAAGAAAAATTAACCGGTCTGTGCGAGGATTGCAACAGGAGATACTCGGAGAATCCGATGCGAATATTGGACTGTAAAAAAGACAGGGAAAAAATAAAAGATGCTCCCCTTCCTTCGGATTTTCTTTGCGATGGATGTAAAGGGCACTTCGAAGAGTTCGAAAATCGGCTTGATTATTTGAAAATTAGATTTAATATAGACAATCATCTTGTTAGAGGACTCGATTATTATACTAAGACGGTTTTTGAATTTATACATTCCGATTTAGGTTCACAGAATGAGGTGGGAGGTGGTGGAAGATATGACGAGCTTATTAAATTTATGGGAGGAGAGGATACTCCTGCTTCCGGTTACGCGGTTGGTATTGACAGGATGATGCTGCTTTTACCGGAGAAAGAAGAAAAATTAAGCGTAGACATTTATCTTGTTACTTTTGATAATGAGTCGGATCTTGCGGGATGGAAAATATTAAATTTTTTACGGGAAAAAGGCTTTTCGTGTGATAAAGATCCCATGAGAAGAAGCGTTAAAGCCCAGTTCAGAGAAGCAGACAGGCAGAATGCAAAATGGGTAATAATAATAGGAGAAGATGAGAGGAAAAGAGGTATCGTTCAGTTGAAAAATATGGATAAAGGGGAACAAAAAGAGGTTTCCATGAATGTTGATAAGATAATAAAGGAATTAAAATGTTAAGAGATGTAAATTGCGGAGAGTTAAGAGCAAAAGACGCCGGTAAGATTGTTTCTGTAGCCGGATGGGTCAGAAAAATCCGTGATCACGGTGAAATAATATTTATCGATCTCTGGGATAGATACGGTGTTACGCAGGTTGTGTTTTCTGTTGAAGCTTTTGATATTAAAGAAGTGAAAAAATTGGGTCTGGAATGGGTAATCGCCCTGCGCGGTAAAGTCAGGAAGAGACCTACCGATATGATAAACAAAGATATGAATACAGGGGAAATCGAAGTCGATGCTTCAAGTCTAAAAGTTCTAAATGCTTCGGAAGTTCCCCCCTTCGTAGTACAGGAAGACCTTCAGGCAGAAAAAGAATTAAGGTTTAAGTACAGATACCTTGACCTTAGAAGAAATAAAACATTAAAAGGATTTGTGCTTCGTCATAAGTTAATGCAGGCAGCAAGAAGAGTTTTGAATGAAAAAGATTTTCTGGAAGTTGAAACACCCATTCTTGCAACACCGACGCCTGAGGGTGCCCGTGATTTCCTTGTTCCCTCCAGGCTTCAAAGTGGTAAATTTTACTCTCTGGCTCAGTCTCCGCAGTTATACAAACAAATTCTTATGGTCGGCGGATTCGATAGATATTATCAAATTTCAAAGTCTTTCAGAGACGAAGATATGAGAGGAGACAGGCAGCTTGAATTTACTCAGATAGACCTTGAAATGTCTTTTGTGGAAAAGGAAGATGTCTTTGCAGTTGGAGAAGATTTGATGGCTGCTTTTCTAAAAGAAGGATTGGGAGAGAAAATATCCACACCATTCCCTAAATTGACTTACGGGGAAGCTATGGAGAAATATGGCACTGATAGACCGGATCTCAGGAATCCTCTTATTATAGATGATTATAATGAGGCGGGGAAAAGTGGTGATTTCGGAATTCTGAACTCCGCCGAGAAAATAAAGGGGATTAAAGTAAAGGGTATTTTTAGCCGAAGTGAAATAAATGAGCTGGAAGAAATCGTTAAGAAATCAGGAGCAAAGGGTCTTTTATATTTAATAAATGACGAAAATAATTATAAAGGTTCATTTGTAAAATATTTTAAGGATTGCAGCGTTTTCGATTTAAAAGCAGGAGAAACTCTTTTCCTGATTGCGGGGAATAAGGTACAGGAAGTTCTTGGTCCTCTCGGTGCCCTGCGAAATGCTCTTGGAAAAAAGTTGAATTTAATTGGAGAGGGTTGGAAATTTCTGTGGGTAACCGATTTTCCCATTTTCGAATGGGACGAGGAAAACAACTGCTGGATTCCCTGTCATCATATATTTACAGAACCCATCACTGATGCGAAAGATATCGAAAAGAATCCCGGTGAGGTAACAGGAAAACAGTATGATTTGGTGCTTAACGGCGTGGAGTTGGTTTCGGGAAGCATCAGATGTCATAATCCGGAAGTTCAATTGAAGCTGATGAAAATTATCGGTATGAGTGAGGAAGAAGCTATGAATAAATTCGGCTTTTTATTAAAAGCGCTAACTCTCGGAGCTCCCCCGCATGGTGGAATGGGATTGGGTTTTGATAGAATATGCATGCTTCTTGCCGGAGAAAATTCGATTACCGATGTAATTGCGTTTCCTAAAACTCTGAGCGGTCTTGGTCTTATGGAAGGTTCTCCGGGCCCGGTAAATGATGAAGAATTAAAAGAGTTACATTTAAAGATAACTAAAGATGGGTAAGCTAAGAGTTTATCCGGATTCAATTTTACATGAAAAAGCCAAAGAGGTAAAAGATTTTTCCAGCATTCACCATCTGGTTGAGAAAATGCTTAAAACTATGACAGATGAAGAAGGTATTGGTCTTGCCGCCAATCAAATAGGAGTGGCAAGCCAGGTGTTGGTTGGAAGATCGGATGAGGAGAAAGGACAGATAGTTCTGGTGAATCCGATAATAATAAAAGCGGATGGAGAAGATGTAATGGGTGAAGGATGCCTTTCCGTCCCCGTTGCAACTGTGGAGATTACCAGGGCAGAAGCTCTTCTTGTCAGAGGATTTAATGCGGATGGAAAAGAAGTGGAGTATAAGGTGGAGGGTCTTATAGCAAGGATGATACAGCACGAAATAGACCATCTTAATGGTGTATTGATAATAGATTATCTCTCCAGGGGAGATTTATTGAAATATCAAATGGAATACGGTAAGAGGGAAGAGGAGGAGAAATGAAAAGGGATTTTGTTTCAATCAGTGATATTGATAGAGTAAAATTTCTGGAAATCATCAGAGATGCCTGTATACTAAAAGAGGAAAAAGAAGAAGCGATGGAAAAACAGCCTCTTAAAGGCAAAGTCCTTGCTATGCTTTTTGAGAAACCGTCTCTGCGGACCAGGTTTACATTCGAGGCCGGCATTTACGAGCTCGGAGGTTTGGGGATTTATTTCGCGCCTGCTGATATTAGTATCGGAAAAAGAGAAAGCGTCGAAGATATAGCAAAGAATCTCTCAAGATGGGCTTCCGGAATTATGGCAAGAACTTTTGCGCATTCAACCGTTACGGGTCTTGCCGAGAATTCAAGTATACCTGTTATAAACGGTCTTTCCGACTTGGAGCATCCCTGCCAGATACTTGCGGATTTCCAGACAATATACGAAAAGAAGGGGAAACTTGAAGATGTGAAGCTGGCATTCATTGGCGATGGCAACAACGTCTGCAATTCGATGCTGTTAGCCTCCGGGCTTATGGGAATGGATTTCAGAGTCGCCCATCCGAAAGGTTATGAGCCGAATAAAGATATTATAAAGAAAGCCAAAGAATTGGCTTCTGCTTCCGGTGGTTCGATTACCATAACAAACAATCCGAGGGAAGCCGCGGACGGAGTTGATGTGATATATACAGATGTTTGGGCTTCGATGGGTTTTAAAGACGAAGCCCAGGAAAGAAGAAAGGCTTTCGCGTCTTTTCAGGTTAACAAAGAAATTACCTTCTGTGCCGATAATGATTATATCTTTATGCACTGTTTGCCTGCGATAAGAGGTGAAGAGGTTTCGGCTGAGGTTATTGACGGACCGCATTCGGTTGTCTTCGATGAAGCTGAAAACCGCCTGCACGCGCAGAAAGCGTTGATGCTGAAATTGATGAGAGGAAAACAAAAGTAACCACAGAGAACACAAAGCCACATCACACCCCAAATTTCAACCACGAGATTCCACAAAATTAACACAAGATTTTTTGTTGTTTTTTTACTTCCTAACTTCCCAACAATAATTTAGACAGGATTCACAGGATTTTCTTTTTTGTTTTTACTAATTAACTAATTAACAAATATACCCATTAACTTATCCGAAGGATCCGAGACCTGGTATCTAACATTGACTCAGTAGTTTTATTGTATAGATTATAGATTATGAAACGAAGGGCACGTCTAATACTATTGATTTTGTTAAGCATCGGGATGCTTTTTCCGTTTTACCTCATACGTCAATTCTCCCCCGCTTACAGAACGGGATTTGATTGGCTTTTTCACACAGATATATCTCATATAGCAGCGCGTTTCATTCTTTATGGTGTGCTTGCGTGGCTTGTATCTTCGGTATCATCAAATAAAAAACGGCTAATTTTTCCTGTTATTGTTATTTTATACCTTTTAGGTATAGCTCTTCTGCAAGAAATAATGCAGATACTAACAGGGCAGGGTCCAGCAGGATTGGATGACGGCTTCGATATCCTTGTGGACATGAGCGGAGCTGTAATTGGTTTATTCTTTTTCCGTTGGCAAAAACAAAAATTTACCACAGATAACACAGAACCTCCCCACACACAATAATTGAACGCAGATGAACGCAGATTTTTTATTAGTCCAAAGTCCAATGTCCTAAGTCATTCTGGTATCTGGGATATAGTACCTGGCATCTATTATCTGCTCTCTACTCCATATTCATTACTAGTATACTAGAATTATATAGGGTTTTTCAATAATTTTTATACTTGACATTTATGTTATAATCGAATACAATTATAAATAAGAAAATATTAGTTAAGTTAAGGAGGTTTGATAATGGAAAATTCAAATCCCGAATTAGTTCTCGGCATAATTCTCGAAAGGGCAATCGAGACTAAGAAAAAAGTAGGTCGGATATACGGGCAGTTTTCAGAATTGTTTTCTCATGTACCTGAAATTGAAGATTTCTGGAAGAGAATGAATCTTAATCAAATTACACACGCGGATTGGTTAATAGAAATCAAAGAATCTCTGAGTGAGGAACAAATTTTTTCTTTGCCTGAGGTTGAACTGGTTTTAAAAACACATTCTATTAAAAATTTATTTGATAAGCATGCGGAACAAGAAATTAAAAATCTTCATGATGCATATATAATTGCGCATGAGATCGAATTTTCTGAAGTCAATGATCTTTTTAAAACACTTTCCAGTCAATTTATTTGCTCTGAAAAGAAAAAAAATTTTATTCTTGCTGAAATAGATGTACATCGACAACAAATAGTGGATTTACCTGAAAAGTTTAAAGATAGAATGTTAATGAAAGAAATAAAAGCATATGCTAGCTGAGAACGAAAACAGAGTCTAGAGTCTTGCGTCAAGCGTCGTGCGTTACAAAAAAAATAACTATAAAGAGAAACAACGAATAGCACAAATTTTACTATTAGTCCAAAGTCTTAACTAAATCCCATATCCTAAATTCCAAATTCGGAAGAATCTTCAAAATAGAGCTTGCGTTTTTGCGAGTAGTAGCTTATTTATAAAGTACAAAAATAAAGGAGATTTTTAAATAATGAGCAAAAGACAGAAAAAGTACCTGTTCATCTGCGACTTCGACAAAACATTAAGTTTTGATGATTCAGGTGTCATTCTAAGTGAGAAAATAGGAATCGATGAGGAAACCTTCGAGGAAAAACTTGTTAAAGTAAGAACAAGAAATATCGTTCAACTGGGTGGAGAACTCGCCCAACTCATTATTACTGACCCTGATTATAAAGGTAAGGTGACAAAGAAAGTCTTTCACGAAGTGGCTAAAGATATAAAATTAAAAAGGGATGTTTCCAAATTAATGAAAGTCCTGGAAAAAGGCATAGAAGAAAATAAATTCTTCTGTTATGTCATATCTGCCTGTCCGGTTGAGATTATAAAAACTGCTTTAAAAGGTATCCTGCCTCCCGAGAATATCATCGGAACTACTTTTATATACGACGAGAAGGGGACTGTTCAAAGTATAGAAAGAACCGGTGCGGGGCAGGGTAAGGTAACCAATCTGGATTACCTCAGAGAAAAAAATAAAATCCCTCGTGATAGAATAATATATGTAGGAGACGGATCATCCGATTTACATGTTATGCTCCATGTTAACGCCTATGGCGGATACCCAATAGCAGTTTCTTCTTCGCCATACCTGGGTCATATTTCAAAAAGAACCGTACTTTCGGACAGCGCTCTTAGTATCTTGACCCCTATTCTGGAAGATATTTTAGGATATAAAGAATCTCAAGTAAAAAAATTCTATATCGATATCGGGCATACAATTTCAGAGTGGAGTAGAGTAAAAACGGACTGGATAGCGCTAGAGTAATTAAACGCTATCTTTTTGCAACTTTAACCATATTCTTTCCCGATCCTTTTGCTTCATACATAGCAGAATCGGCAGCGTGGATAATCTCACCTGAAGAACTCCCGTTTTTCGGATAACTGGAAACCCCTATACTAACACTGATAATATTATTTGGCTGACTTTTTTCTGCACCCTCGAATTTCTTTTCTGTAACCTTCCTGCGAAGTTTTTCTGCGACTTCCGCTGCCTGTACTTCAGTCGTTTCCGGGAGTAAAACCACAAATTCTTCTCCTCCGTAACGGTATAATTTATCAGTGAATCTTATATTATAAGAAAATTTACGAACCAATCTTATGAGTAATTTGTCTCCTTCTTGATGTCCGTGGAAATCATTGTATTCCTTAAACCAATCAATATCTATCATTAAAACAGATAAGTTTTTATTGTATCGCTCAGCTCTTTCAAGTTCTTCTTTGATATCTTCCTTTAACTTTCTTCGGTTATAGCTTCCTGTAAGTTCATCGGTTATGGCATCCGTAATATCTTCGAAAATTTCTAAAATATATTTTTCCCCGCTTAATTCAATTGCCTTATGTTTTATTTTGACTGTTTTACCGCCAAAAGCTCCATTCGATTCAATTGTTTTACTTTCTCCAACTGTAAGTTCTTCTCTCAATGGACAAAAAGGACATTGAATATTGTCGTCTTTATATACCTCGAAACACTTCTCTCCGGTGGCGTCTCTCCCGACTTTTTTCTTAAGCGCTTCATTCATGTAAAGTATATTCAGGTTAGTATCAACAATATCTATTGGAATAGGAAGGACTTTTAATATCTGCTTAAAATTTTCCAGATCGATCTTCTTAAACTTTGAGCTTTCCAAATCATCGAATAAAATTTTACCCCCCCTTATTTTAACTGTTTAAATATTATTTTAAGTATAAACAAAATTTTAACGGAAGTCAACAGAAAAAATCGTATCCCCTCACAAAAACTAATTTCACCGCAGAGACGCAGAGAACGCAGAGCCCACCACACAACCCCATTTATATTTTGTTTTTTAATCCAAACACCATCCCTACCACCATCAAAATTAGCCACGAAGACACACACTAAAGGGCGCAACGTCCAATGTCCAAAGTCGAAAATCAATACTGGGACCTGGTATCTGGTACCTGAATTATAACTCGAAACTCTAAACTCAAAACACGAAACTATAATTCACACAATGATACAGAAAAAACCCCTATGGGGATCATTGACAAAGATTCTATTCAATTTATAATTAAAAAGGGATATTAAATGATAA
>CAYYUB010000005.1:0-34772 GCA_964474855.1 uncultured bacterium | reverse complement strand
TAGCATTTATAGATTTTGCCGTTTCGGATGCCTTACTGTCTGCATGTACCCTCACCCCACTGAAATCATATCCAAAACGGGGTTTAAAATATTTTCTTGTAGACTCAGGAAGTGGTTGCCCACCTCCCCTTAATGAATTGATGCTGGACTCTATGCCAGGAGTTGCTATTGCTGTGCTTGAACTATTTCTTTTGGCTTGAATCGGTTCTTCCTCTTCCTCCTCGGGCTCGGTTTGTCTTAATATTTTTGGTTCGGGCATCCGCATTACAATATCTGCGACCCTATCCGCTTCCTTTTCGTATTTATCATTGGGTTTACCGATTTTAACTTTTGCCTGAAGTGTACCGGATTTAAACAATCTCTGAACAACCTGATTGCCGATTACTCTTTGGAGATGTAAGATTTGGTCGAATGGGGTAGATGTAGTTTTAGTCCGCTCTTTTTTTTGGGTAAGATAAGCATTATCACTCTTCTTCACTCCAGACTTTCTGGCAATCATTATATTTTTTTTACCCATTCTCTATTACTTATTTCCTCCCAATAATAAACTCTTTGCCAAAGGTCGCGATTTGATTCCATAAGCATAGGCACATATTAATTTTTCCGCCCATTTGTTATCCTCATTTATTGTTAAGCGAGTTGAACTGCAAACCATACGTCTGATTGTGCAAGCCATTTGACCCTAGTTACATTATCCGGAAGAATCGTATTATTGATGTTACCTAAATTTTTAGGAATAAAATGATAGCCTTTTTGGTCAATGATGCACATTCCGACAAGGTAGAGATCTTTTATTTCGGACAGTGGATAACCACCGCCTCCCTCGCCAACAAAGATATGCTCACTTTTATTGAACCACTCAACTATTTCGCCTGTCTTGCGCTTACCTTTACCGACTTTCGCATTTGGGTTTTTTGTCTTTAGATAGTCAACTTTGACATTAAACTTGTCCGCTATCTCTTGTAGAGTCTCGCCAGGTCTTACTACATAGGTGCCGGCGCCGATTTTTTCTCCACCTGTGTTCCGCGGTGTTCCGGATCCCCCGTAAAGAGGCCAAGACGGCGGATAATCTTTAGGTGGAGACTTTTCGGATGAATAAACATACTCCACAAAGATGAAGGAATGTCCACAGGATCCACCAAGAGAGGGTGCACCGGTAACACACTTACATGCGGCGGCTGCAGCTGACGTACTCCAAGTTTGAATAATAGCCCCAGGCTTCAGGATCTCATTCCAAAGAATACCTTTGATATTGGCTTTCTTAGTTACGGGATGGGTAACTTTCGCCCCAAGTGGGGATGTGGGGGGTGGAATTGCTATTCTTTCTCCTGCAAGGAACCACGGATTTTCGCTTTCCGGAGTAGGTTTTAGTTTGTCGTGATTCCTCTCCTTGAGCTCTGGAACGGTAACGCCAAACTTAGCTGCGATATTCTTGATTTTATCTCCTGGTTGCACTACATATTCACCACTCGGAGCAAGGGCCTCAATGGCTCCATGCCCTAATATCTCCTCGGCAGATCCTATAATTTGCCAGAACTTATATAATCGCCAACCCCTAACCTTCCCAAAAAGGTTAGAGTGTTTCAAGGTGTCACGTATGGAAATCCCTACTTCTTTACTGGATCCAGTAGGACCACCATTTAAATATCGTTGCCCCAAGTTGCCCAGTAATCGCTTAAGTTTATTCTTTAATTCTACTTTTCCTTGAGGAGACAAATTTCCCTCCGCATCCTCATACAATTTTCCATCAAGGTAATAGTAGTCTAAATATGCACGCACATAACGCTTTATGCTCGCTACAGTGCACGCTGTCCCTGGGGCGCTTTCTCGCTCTGCCTCAGATAGGATACTCTCCGACATTCCCTTGGCCGGCTTGAGAGGTGCGTGTAGCAACTTCAGTGCGTACTCAAGCTCATCACCGCTTAGCTCACTCTTCAAATCTTCTTCCAGAGTCCTTTTGGCCTTCATCTTATAAGCAGTCTTCAATTTTCGAATGCTCTCGAATGCTCCCGCAAAGGGAACCAGAACTGCATAGATTAATTCCTCATCTGTTCCTGGTCCCTCTATCGCGACTACAAGGCGATCGACTGCCTCAGTGTAATCTACTTTCCTAAGAGTCCGAGGTTTAATCTCGACGTTCTTGGAAAGAGGTTTTCCGCCTAAGAGTGAAAGAGCGAAATCGAGTTCACTGTTGCTCATCTCATCGCGCAAGTCTTCTATTAGGGTTTTTTCATATTTGCTCTTATAAGCTTTCTTCAAAGAAGCTATGGCCACGGGTCGCATGTGAATCTTCTGGAGAACCCCAAAAATTTTTTCCTCCTCCGTTCCTAAACCTTCCATGGCCTTCCTTAAGACTTCTGCGTATTCTTCCGATTCTTTCCCGTATTCTCGCTTCTTAAGAGTGGCACCGCCCTGCTTACGCAGGGTTTCTCTGTGGTTTTGCTGCTGAGACACATGTGTCAACTCATGTGCCAGAAGACGTTTCCCTGAAGAGGTCTCAGGTGAGTACTGCCCGGTACCAAAAACAACATCTTTTCCTGTGGTAAATGCCTTGGCATTGATAGCTTTTGCCGTTTCAGAGGCTTTACTATCAGTATGTACTCTTACTCTACTAAAATCGTATCCAAACCTCGGTTCAAAATAATTTCTTAGGGGCTCAGGAAGAGGTCGGCCCCCTCTCCTCAACGAATTAATGCTCGATTCAACATCAGGAGTTGCTACTGCTGGGCTTGAGCTATTTCCTTTTGTTTGAATCGGTTCCTCTTCCTCTTCTTCAGATTCTTCAGATTCGGCTTGTCTTTGGATAAGAGGAGTTATTTGTTCGGTAATAGGTTTGGCTTGAATTGGTTCTTCTTCCTCTTCTTCCTCTGGTTCGACTTGTCTTTGGACAAGAGGAGTTATTTGTTCCGCAATTGGTTTTGATTGAATTAATTCTTCTTCCTCTTCTTCCTCCTCCTCGGGTTTGACTTGTCTTTGAACAAGGGGGGTTATTTGTCCGGCAATCTGTTTTGGTTGAATTAATTCTTCTTCTTCCTCAGATTCAGCTTGTCTTTGAACAAGAGGAGTTATTTGTTCCGTAATAGGTTTTGATTGAATTGATTCCTCTTCCTCCTCTTCGGGTTCGATTTGTCTTAATACTCGCGGTTCAGGCATACTCATTACTTGATCCGCAACTCTATCCGCTTCTTGTTCGTATTTGTCGTTAGGTCTCCCTATTTTAAGTTTTGCCTGAAGTGCACCGGATTTAAATAACCTCTGAACCGCCTGATTGCCGATTGTTCGTTGAAGGTGTAAGACCTGGTCAACCGGGGTAGCTTTAGTTTTAACTTTCTCCTTTTTTTGCGTACGAGAAACCGTATTATCTCTTTTTGCTTCAGATGTTTTGGTGGTTACTTTAGCTTTTTTGCGCATTATATTTATTACTTTTTTACTTTTAATAATACCCTCATCGTCATATGTCGAGATTTAACCCTATTCCCTCGATAAATTCTCCAGCTCAATAGACTCTAAATAAAGTCGACGTTTTCCCACTATTGACTCGTAGCCACGCACTGTGAAACTTTCTTTGCATCAGAAGTCCTCCGGTCGAGTCGGCTTCATCAATGTTGGTTACCTTCGAATTGCTTTCACTCACTAGATTAGTTTGGTAAACACTATACACACCAGCAGGCATTTCTATAATCAAGGCGCCGTGCAACGAGAGACTATTTGCAGCGTGTTTAGCTTCATTAAATTTGTAATGCCGGGACAAAAATGAGCCAGAATACACTCGCTCTCCTAAAGTAAGCAACCCGGCGTCAACTTCAGCTAGGAAAGTATCAGGGGCTACTAATCCTGCAACTGCTTTCATAACCCCCTTTGGACCTGCCAAAAGTTTTATACCAGTCCATACACCCGCAGCAAAACCCTTCCCTGTATAGATCCAATACCCACTTTTTGCTGCAGCATCAACCTTCTTCTTTAAATCTAAAAGGCTGGCAGCTTGAATTTCAGTAGCCGGTCTCGTTCCTTGATCAGATAAAAACCAGTCTTCATTCTGTAACCGACCTATAAGAAAAGAATGCGGGCCTGTCTTTACATACCAAGATACTTGGGCAATCTCCCCGGGCTTAAGGCCACGGATGATTGAGTTAAACCAAATGTCCTCATAGGAGATTAGGCCACTTTCTACTTGTCCTGTATGAAGCCCTAATGTCCGCTGAATTTGTTCTATTTGATTAATCTTTAAACCTGAAGTTTCATCAACAAAGAGAAGATATAGTGTCATTGCAATCTCTTGATATTGCTGTTCATTAATGACTACTCCTGGTTTACGTGCTTGGTCTCTTATTTCCTCGATACGCTTTATAGCTAAATTGTATACTTCTTTAGGTTCATAATTTAAGTCATCCCTTTTCCGCCAACCTTTAATAACCTCGTCTTTGTATTGTGCCAGATAAGTGAGAATCAAAGCGCAGGCCATCACTACCATGTTATTGGGCAATGAAGGGTCATGCTGTTCTCGATCCCAAACAATTAGAGCCGTAATTAAGGAAGCAGCACCACATGTCTTTCCTACCTGGGAATAACCGGGTAGGACAGGTATGGTCTTACCTTTTGGTGTTGTTTCTCTGAAAGCTTTCTCTTCTTCCTCTTCTTCAGGCTCGATCTGCTTTTGCAACATTGGAGGCTCAATAGAAAATAATTTTGCCTGGATTGGTTCCTCCTCCTCTTCCTCCTCTTCAGGTTCTACTTGCTTTTGGACCAATGGGGTAATTTGTTCGGCAATAGGTTTCGGCTGGATTAATTCTTCTTCCTTCTCTTCTTCCTCAGCCTGTCTTGATACCTTAGTTTCAGGTATACTCATTACCTGTTCTGCGACTCTATCCGCTTCCTTTTCGTATTTATCATTGGGTTTTCCAATCTTAAGTTTTGCCTGGATGGTTCCTGATTTAAACAACCTCTGAACCGCCTGATTCCCGATTGTTCTTTGAAGATGTAATATATGATCGACTGAGGGAACAGCCTTAGCTTTAACACTCTCTTTTTTTTGAATAGGAGAAATCTTATTATTTCTCTCCGCTTCAGATTTTTTAGCAGTTTTATTCATTTATTTCCTTAAACCACATAAACCATTTATAAAATTCACAATCTAATACCTTACCTATTTTTTACATATTTGGGCAACACGCCCTCGAGATTTGACCCCAGAAATACATCTAATATTCAGGAACAACACCGATTGGCGGATCCAACACAAAGATAACCCGCCTATCTCTCCAATAACCAATAGGTTCCCTTCTCAAGGCTAACACACTGACACCCATCCCTTTTGCAATTAATTTATTCGAAGGAATTCCTCTATCTTCTAATAGCTTTTTAACTCGGTCAGCACGCTTCTGAGAAAGTCGCTGATTTGAAGCCAAAGGACCCTCTTGACTCGCAAAACCGAGTATCCTAACGTATCGTTTCCCTATAGACGGGGCTATTGACTCCGGGAAGAGAAAAGTAGGAAAATTAAGGTATTGCTCTATCTCCACCGCTGCATCATCCACAGTGGCCGGCCATTTGGGTTCCCATTTATTATAGTCAAAATAGATTTTCGTACTAATACGCATAACGGGAGGCTCTTCTTTTTCCTTTTTTCTTATTGCATAACTGCGAAGTTTTTGCCTCACTAATAAATTGTCTTTTGATTGTTCAAGTAGAGACTTCTTCCACCAAGATAGATCTGTTTTTCTAATAACATTTGATTTGTATTTAAAATAGATCTGATACTTATCATTGGAATTCCTCATAATGAAAACATAATCTCCAAATCTTTCCCCGGACCTGAGCTCTACCATAATCTCTCTTTCAAATCCCATCCCAACTCCAGCTTTCCATTCTGTCGGAATTGGTATAGGTACACTATAAGTATATTTCTTGGCAAGGTTTTCCCAAAATTCGATATCTTTCGCATTTTTTGCAACTATTCCACCATAAGCTCCTCCACTTTCTCCAGCTTGACGCTGAACCCCGATATTCATTCCACTGCTTCGGGCGGGAACTTCCTGCTCTAACTTCTGTTTAGGTAAATTGCCGGTTTGGCTCTGGGCCAGTTTGCAATAAAAAGTACTTTCTTGTTGCATCACATGCGTCAACTCATGCGCCAGTAACTTTTTTCCCTCTCCCGTTTCCGGAGAATAGTTGCTCGCTCCAAACATTACATCATTGCCGATAGTAAATGCACGAGCATTAATTGATTTTGCGGTTTTCGCCGCCTCATCTCCAGTATGAACCTTAACCCCACTAAAATCATACCCAAACCTCGGTTCAAAATAACTTCTTGTGGACTCTGGAAGTGGTTGACCACCTCCTTTCAACGAATTAATGCTGGTTTCTATACCAGGGGTTACTTCAGCTGCAGTTGAGCTATTTGATTTGGGTTGAACCGATTCTTCTTCCTCCTCTTTTTCAGATTCGGCTTGTCTTTGGATAAGAGGAGTTATTTGTTCGGTAATAGATTTGGTTTGAATTGGTTCTTCTTCCTCTTCTTCCTCTTGTTTTTGCAACACTGGATTTTCAGCAGAAAGTAATTTTGCCTGGATCGGTTCCTCTTCTTCCTCCTCCTCTTCAGGTTCTACTTGCCTTTGTAAAGTTGGAGGTTCCATAGAAAAGAGTTTAGTTTGGATTGGTTCCTCTTCCTCCTCTTCTTCCTCAGCCTGTCTTGATACCTTAGTTTCAGGTATACTCATTACCTGTTCTGCGACTCTATCCGCTTCCTTTTCGTATTTATCATTGGGTTTTCCAATCTTAAGTTTTGCCTGAAGTGCACCGGATTTAAATAACCTCTGAACCGCCTGATTGCCGATTGTTCGTTGAAGGTGTAAGACCTGGTCAACCGGGGTAGCTTTAGTTTTAACTCTCTCCTTTTTTTGCGTATGAGAAACTGTATTGTCTCTCTTTACCTCAGGCTTTTGGGTGTTTAATTTATTTGTTTTACTCATTCTTAGCTCCCTCTTTAATAAATTGTTTTTACTCTCACACTCAGCTTAAAAATGAATTTAAAAATCATTTCTCTTTTGTTTTCTCAGTAGGGTTCGCCTTACTGTAAGAATATAACTCTTCACCATTCCGGTTAATTTTCTCAATCAATTCTGGATTGATAATTTTTTTATCATAATCCAACCATACCTTCCACTTCTCATTATCCTTACAATTAAAACCTCGACAGGGTACAGGTCGGTTTTCGTATACTTTACACTGGTAGGTCTCACGATTCAAGTGAATACAGTAACCGTCATCACCCCGGGCAATCAGATAAGGTTTACCGAAATCCCATCGAACGATGCCCTCTTCCACGTCCTGTCTGGATAGAGCAAATGGAAATCTACAGCACATCGCTTTACATATAGAAAGTCGGCTTTCGCAGTCTATATTCGCCTCATGCTCAAAATTGTATTTATCATATTCTGGTTCCTGAAACATAAGTCCTATTCCGCTTTCGACAAATTTCTTAACGAGGCGTTCCGCTACTTTTACTTTTCGGTCGTCCAGTTCTTTAATCGAGATTATCCCCTTTTCATCGAGCAGCTCAATCAAAGCATAGAGAAACGAGGCGGCTTCCATTGTTTTTCGGGTATTCGCGTTTACCCGGGTATGCGTATACAGAAGACCGGATGAAAGCTCACTCAAGATTTTAGATACGATTTCGTCAAATTTTCCATTTAATGATTCTTTTTCAATCCCTGTTTTTTCTAATAAATAATCCATTTTAGTCATATATCCCTCTTTAATATTCTATCACAAAGTACACCCAGTAGTCTTCTTAAGGTAAGGTCTCTCGTCATCTCTTCTTTTCGCTTTCTACCACTTGCGGTTCAGACTGCCTAACCGGTTTACTGCCACTACCATTACTTTTATTGATTTCCTCCTGCAGTACTTGAATTGCACCGCTTATGCGCAGTAGTGATTCACTCAAATTTGCTCGTCTTGCATCCAGCTCAATCAACATTTTCTGACCCGACTCAAATTCCTCTTTAAGTTCTTTTAAACGTTTTTCTAATTGCTCTTTCATTTTCCCCTCACTTTTTTTTAAATATACATTTCCTTATACTTAACTTTATTACTGCAGCATCACCAATACAGGTATTTCCCCTTTGCTTTTTTTAAGTGCCCCAAGAGCTTTGCCAATTATTGCGCCTACTGCCTTTTCAGGTTCCAGAACTTTCTGAGCATGGCCTTTTGTTGGACTTGTAGTCAGCAAATCGCCAACTTCAATAGGAGCAATATCAGCATCGACTTTGCAGTGTGCATAGGCTCCTAAAGTTACCATCTTTCCCATTTGTTTATCCTTGATCTTACTATAATCCAATTTCTTGCTAACTTTTGCAGCAAGCTTTCTTAGCGGATGTTCTTTTTTTATAGCTTTTATAGCTTTTTCCTTCTTGGATTTAGTCTGAACCTCAGGCGCCCCTTCTACATAAGGTAAATCCTCTTCTGTTACAACTTTTGCCACAATACCACAAACACGCGAATCATAAGCCTTATCTGTTGAATCCACTTCAGGAATTGGAACATTATTTTTATCACCAGAATAATACGATACTTGATGTTTACTGATTACGACAACGTCTCCTTGTTCCAAAGTATCGCCAACCCTATTAATAAATAGATCAACTACAAATCCTCCTTTGTCACCTGATACATATAGATCTCCAGAATTATTTATCTTCATTTTTTGTTGGAACCATGATATCCAAAATCCCGGAAGATTTGGCATCGGCGGCTGTATATAAATTTCTTTCTGATGACCGATTGAGAATGAATACGTTGGATCGGGATCTTCTTGAGACTGAAAGCCGGATAGATGCAAGCATAAATCCGTTGAGGTTCTTCTACTAAATCTAACATCATTAGCATCCGTGCCCTCGTGACTTAGTGCTAAGTCACCACGTATGTCCAGCTTTGCTACTGGTTCTTTCGTTCCGATGCCGACGTTACCATCGGATTCAACAACCATTCTCCAATCAGTTCTCCAGAAACCTATTTGGTTTTTCTCGGCAAGATTTGTTTTTCCCATAAACCATTCGTCTTGATTGAATATATCTTTCAACCATATACCTGCGTTAGGCAAACTGCCTGGACGTATTGCAATCTGACCATTCACATCAAGTATTCGTCCTGGCTCAATCGTCCCGATACCGACGTTGCCGTTGTTATCTACACTCAAGGCAGGATCCAGAGAGCCATCATTGCCGACGAGTTTACTGTGCCGATGTTGAGAATCCGCAATTGAATTATTGGTTAATATTGCGATTACTTCATTTAAACGATGTACTGATAATCCTGTGTTTCTTAAATCCTCAATTGTAATCTTTGGCAGTTTTACAAACATCTTCCACTCTATCTTAGCAATATCATAATAATGGTGAAATAATTCCTCATAGCCACTACTCCCTTTATTTCTCACTCTTACACGCCACTCGAGTTTATGCCTTACACAGGTCTCAATATTTACGTCCTGTGAATTATCAAGATCGTCGTCCACATCACTTGCCACCTCTTCAATCCATACATCCAGGTAAACTAAATCAGTTCTGCCTACTTTAGGTGGAGTTAAAGGTTTGATGCCTTCCTGTTTGGAATATAGAATATACTCCGCTTCTTCAGGAGGTTCATTCACGGCTTCAAACCCCCTCACCAGACACCTCCCCTTAGCAATCTTAAAATCATATTTAACCTCATCTACATCGAATATGTTAAAACCATTGCTGTCTGCTGGTACACCATCACCAATATACCATTTACGAAGTATCATTTCCTCATAACGTCTCAAATCCTCGAGTTCATTCCAGTCCCGATCCAAAAGAGGAACTCCTTGCTGTAAACGTATTCCAACGTATCTTTTCTCCGGATTAAATGTGTCTTCTTTATCGTTTGAAAAATTTCCGTTTTGCTCTTCCATCCAATAAGATTTGCTCATATGCCCTCCTCCTCTTCTATTATTGGAAATGTTAATTTTACAGTTCTGGAAAGTTCCATAGTACTGTCTTTTGTTATGGTCCCGTGAACGACATAATTTATTAAAAACATTCTGTTCGTAACAAACAGATCACCGTTTTTACAAATTCCAACTAAAGAAAATTCCTTCAAATTGAAAGTACCTCCTGGAGGTTCATCTTCTCCAATTGTAACACTTATTTTGAGCTTATTTGTTGTAATATCAGGATCAGTAACTTCATTATCTTCCTCATCGAGATATTTAATGTCTTCAATTTTTTTTATCCAGACTCCGTCTGGTTGTTCTGTGTTTTCCGGATCGTTAAGCCATTCAAAGTAGCCCTTTGTTTTAGTTCTAAAGTCCTCAGGATTCTCACCATTTCCAGTGCCCACAGCTATGTACTCTACCCCTATTGCCTGCCCATAAAAGTCTTTTTTCATTAAAGCAGCAAGAAATCTGCCGCAATCTTCGACTATAGCATTGGATTTCCACCCATTATCCTTGATGATTTTTCCTTTTCTATATACAACATCCCTGTATTCTCCTTTTATTTTCAATTTTATCTTCTCATCCACTTTTACCTCCATAAATTTTAAAAATATATAAATACACTTTATCAGAGCTCTAATTCTACATCAATTTTACTATGCGGCGTCCTATATTGTAAATCATTGGTATTGCCATCGTAGGTTTGATCATCGCCTACATAATACGTGTAAAGCCAGTTCCAGTTAGTGCTGTCTACATACACACCCTGTACGTTACTGTATTCTTCTCCAGCTTTTACCCTAACTTTGCTTTTGTATTCATCGATGATAGAGTTTATATTATAAGTCTCATAAAAATCGATCTCTTCTATAACTTTTATTTCCGCTCTTACAAATACCGGCAAAAAAGAATCAATTATCTTATGGAGCTCTTCTTTTATTCTGAACTCCTGTTCCGGAGAATTAATGTAAATAAACAAACCGATCACGTTCCTTGAATAAAGCCCATTTTTGCTTGTATCTGTAACGTAATGCATCTCATCTTCATATTTACCCATATTCCTTAATAATTTTAAATCGTTTGTCTTCACTGTTTTTGATACTTTACGATAAAATTTCGTGCATTCCCACCCATTAATCTCTTCTTTTTCATTTTCCCGACCTTCGTCCATCCCATAAGAGCGAAATACATTATTCATATATTCCTTAACACAACATTTTTTACCCGTCAAAAAAGACACAAGATTAGCTATTCCGGATACAGTACCTTTCTGTTTGTAAAACTCTATTGCACGTAAAATATATTCACGATTTTTTTCTCCCAACAGCTCATATAAATCAAGAGACATCCAATTGGCAAGCCAGTTATAAAAATCTTCGGGTGCTGCTATCGGATCAAAATATTTAGAGATTCCGGATATTATCTCTTCCTTGTCATATAAAAAGGTTTCAAATATTGACAAAAATCGCTCTAAAAATTCTTTACTTTTGGCATCTTCCTGGTACGTCGCGGGAAGGTATCGTAAGTATGAAAGTCTGGGATAATATATCTTCACCTGCCTCAGCACAGGACTCTCTGCTTCTTCGTCCTTACGATAGAATCTTATTTGCAGCTTTATATATCGTCCCGGTGGCGCTTTTACAAGCGCATCTTTTGTGTTTTTAAAGATGATTGTGCCCGACCAGCTCTCTTCTGCTTTTTTTACGTCTGTAGTCCAGAAGGAAACTTCAAGTGTAGCATTTTCGGGAATATCGGCATCTAAGACAATTCGATGCCAGCGGCAACTCCCAATTCCACTATCAAGGAACTGTGAGGTATATGTTCCTGTTGTTTTATTATCTTCAAGTTTTACGAGTTCCTTGGCAAACAGGTTTTCGAACTCAACTTCTCCTTCTATCCAATTCTCACTTGTTAATGCTCTGAATTTAAACTCACTAATCGTAGACATTCGTTTCTTCCCTTACGTTAATATCATGCTCCCCGGAAAATACCAGGCCAAACTCCGGTATATTAACATCGTCTTCTTGCCCCTCTCCTTTTCCCCTCTTTAATTTTACACTTTCAACATCAACATAGTCGACACCTTCCACTCCTTCTATAAGCTCATAAATCTCCGAGAGATAAACAGACCTTCCGAAAGGCCAGCCATTGCCATCCCACCCTTTAATAGGATTTAAAAAGTTTTTTAATGCTTCTCTCACTGTTTCTTCTACGGTGACTTTAAGGTATTTGAGTTTTATTACAACTTCAGCAATCACGGAAATCTCAACATATTGAGGAGGTATAACAAATAACTCGGTTGTAAGCAGACGGTGTTTATCTAAGTGTTTGTAAACTGTTTCCAGGAATCCTGGACTCGGCATGGGCTCAGTATATGGACTATAAGGAACGACTACAACTGTAACAATACCGGGAATCTCACGATAGCGTATTTTGTGATACCGGGGTATTGCCTTGGCTCTTGCAACTTTTATGCCCGGTGTATTTTTGGCGAGATACTCATAGTCCTCGGAAGTGACTGCCCTATAACTCTTTTTCATATCTTTTCTTACCCGATGTATTGCTTGCTCAAGGGTCTCAGCTTCCATACCTCCGGATGCGGCTTTCTTATTTGTGACACATAACTCTTCAGGAAGCTCACTTAGCACTATATTGACCGTATTGGGAGGTACATTTCCCCACTCTCCACCCCCACAGGAATAAGAAACACATATATTATTTTTTCCTTCAGGTGGAACTTTACCATTGATACCGTCACCAAACCTAATTCGACCGGCAGCAAGATCCGCAACATAATGCCTGTCGCCAGGTTTTGAGGCATCGAAATCCTCCACCCTGTCCCAATCAATTCCATTGATTTGAACTTTCAATGTTTTTTCTAAAATCGGCGTATTTTTTAAATCTATATAAAATTCAGGCAGTCCACTACCGGAGAAGACACAGGGTTCTGAAGTATCGCACTGAATCGCAGAGACTGTATTCAGACGTATCACATCTATCCTTGGAGGAATTTCATAGCCTTCCTCTTCTACCCTGCATCTAAGCCAGAAAAATTCTCGCTCGTCAATAGTTGTTTTTTCCATTTCTTCTGTAAGCTTTATTTGGATTTTACCACTTACTGTAAGATAATTTGTTTCATCTTGGATTTCAGCGACCTTCCAGTCTCCGCCAGCAAAATATTCCCATTTTAATTTAACAGAAGTAGATACATCTGATTCCTTTCGTCCATATTCCTCTACAACATCTGTTTTCTCCTCATAAAGATAAAAAGCCAAGACTATTTCACCAATAAGGCTTTTATCAAAACCTAAGTACAGTGCATCGTCTTTTTTCGGATTATATCTAAATGCGTAGTAATACACATTTTCATTTTCGTTTGCTTCGGTGTTATTAATAAGCTCAATTCCATTAGGACATGATAGTACAGCTTCTAATTTTGAATCTACCATGTTCAGATCGTCCTGAGTCTCAAATATTATATCTTTCTCTGAAACCGGGTCCGCGGCAGCCAGCTTTGTACCAGCTGGAACAATAAGAGAATTTTGAGTTTGTTTTGTAAAAGTAACGTCAACTTTAGATGGTTTTGCAGGTTCTAAATACGGAACGCCGAGGAGCTTTAGAAACTTCGTTTTATTTTTATCGGTAATTTTATTTAAACGGTATATCTGTATCTCTGTCAACCAGGCAAAAAGTTCTACAAAGGTAATACCAGGATCATGCACATTATGATCCGACCATTCAGGTGCGTATATGGGAAGACGGGATAAAGCCTCCGTTAAGAGTTCATCAAAAGTTTTATTATCAAGATTTTCTTTCGGCAGCGGCAAGATTTAACCTCCTAATCTCATTGTTATACTGTGCTCTCCGGAACAGACAGTTTGAGGAGCCTCTTCTATTTCAAAATCTCCCTCTTTGCCATTAAGACGCAGCACCCTCAGATGATCTACGCCCTTAATGCCTTCAAGCAGTGCATAGATGTCGGAAATATGAACACTTCTCCCAAACTCCCAACCTTTTTTTTCGGGCCCTCCGGTAAGAGGATGTAGAAATTCTTTCAGTTTCTTTAAAATATCTTCCTCCAAAGGGATTGCTATATCCATGGATTCCGGAACGACTTCAGCAGTTATACTAATTTCCTGGTATATAGGTCCCTGCACAACGACATTACCGGGTAGTATTAAATTTAGAGTACGGCCTAAAAGATATTTTTCGACAGTCCTTATAAGGCTTAATGAAGGGCTCGGCTTATCTTCTTGTCCTTTAGGAATTATAATAATTTTCAATTTATTGTTTTCTATAAGACATTTGGTTCTTGCAATATACCTTGATGCTGATTTGGCAAGTCTCTCAAAATCTTCTTCCGTTACAGCTCTATTTCTGTGTCTTATTAAGTAGGGACCTCTTTCGAAAACCGATTCTATCAACTCAGTGTCTGAGCCTCCTTCACCAGGTTCGGGATTTTTGACCATATCAACATAAGGAATGGATGTTTTTAAAGACGAAATTTCATATGCTCCAACATTTCCTTTTACGCCTCCTCCAACATTATAAGTGGTTTTAATATTATCTCTCCCAATGGGTGGAATCTTTCCGTGCTCTCCATCTCCAAATTCAACTTCCCCTATCGAGCGATCAATAATATAATGCCGGCTACCTGGTAAAGAACTAAAAAAGTCTTCCACTGCCTGCCATAGGACCCAGACCTCTGTCAGCTTTCCAGTTTCATCTTTTTTATCTAAAATGAAATAACTACCCTCTTTTTCGATAATGTTCTTTCTATCATCATCAGAAAGAGTTTTTATTTCGTTAATCCATATCTCCTCTGTGATAATGGGTATTCTTGTAAATTTAAAATTTTGATTTTTACCGGCATCACTGGAACCGAGGATTTCATCTTTTATAGTTTCTGCCTGAGTCGCAAAAACGGTATTGACATAGATTCCTCTCACCTTGGGAAACGTCCGGATTCCATCCTCGACGTAAGATGCTTTTAGCCAATAGATTCCGTGTCCAAATTCGGATTTTTTGGTAAAGTCATTGGGGAGGAAAAACTCTATTGTTCCCTGTCTCGTGAGATTTTGTGTATTATCTGTAACTTCTAATCTAACCCATTCCTTATCTTCGGAATAATAATGCCACTCGACTTTTGGCGCGATTTTTTCAAATAATTCCCGAACTTCCGGAGAGAAGAAAATACTTATCGGACCTTTTTTCAGTTTCTTATCAAAGCCCAGATAAAGAGTTTTACGCTTCTCGTCGATCGATGTGAAGGGCTTAAATGGTTTATCTGTTTCTTTACACTGTTCCGAGACGTCTTTAAACTCTAAATTATTGTAAGTAAGGCAGTGTTGTAAATTTTGCGGGCTTAGAGAGTATGTTATAGTGAGTTCTTTAATTACCGGAGGATCGAATTCGTCTTCAAAATCACCATAATTTCCCCCAACCAATCTGACGCGAACCCAATAATTATCTTGATTGTTTACATTTGTAGATTCTATATCCTCCGGGCAAGAAAATATAACTGTTCCACTTTGGACCTGTGTTTTATCCGAAGTAAAAGCATTTGTCTTATCGATAAAATTTTCACTAATTACTACCCAACCTTTCCCATTCCAATACTCCCAGGACAGTTTTGGGCTATTGTTCGTAGTAGTTGGTATTCCAGGTTTATAAGTAAAATGCAGGTTTATGGTAGCATCTTTCTTTGAAAAAATCTCTTTGTTTGCAATGTAGAAAGTGGCATACAACATTGGCATCGTTCCAAAAGGATAGACAGGATTTTCCTCACTGAGATTCTTTATATCCAATGGTACATCGTTACAAAAAGCCATATCGGGTACAGCACCATCAGCAGATAAGACAATCCCCTGATCTAATTCTGTTGGGAGATCTTTCTTATCATAAAATGCTTTTTGGGCAGCCTCCAGGATATTGTATGCCCTTGTTTCACCCGTATCCAAAATAGAAGCAAGTTCCTCAGGTGTGAGTTTTAACAATTTGCCGACGACATCAATTTTCTTCTCGTATGAAATTAATTTCTCTTTATAAATATCTCCAATACCCTGAATTATTTTGATTGGTGTAGTATCAATAACTTCAAGAGGTTGAATAGCGTTAATTGTAATAATATCAACGTAAGTGTTTTCTATATCAAATATTTTTGTTTCAAGCACTCTACATCTAATCCATCTACTCTTAACCCCCTGAATTTCATATTCCTTAATTTCTCCCAACTTTACTTTTTGCAGTTGAATTTCATCTTCGTTTCCCCCATCTAATATAATGAGGGGATGCCAATCGATTTCCTTAATCTCTTTTTTTTCTTCCTTCTTTATCGCTTCTCCCCAGTATTCCCATTCAACAATACTCGAATCTTTTAATTTTGAGGCTTCCTGTGAGTTCGATATTTTTATCGTTATTGTAACTCCACCCTCAATATTAAAAAAATCCTTATGTCCTAAATAAAGAATATGTTTCTGCAGATTCTTGCCTTTATAAAAATCAAAGCTCGTTATCTTTTCAACTTGAGATTCAGTTAAGTGATCATACTCTAATTTATGAAGAAGTTTTACAATAGAATCGGCAGTTTCAGAAACTATTGCATACTCTTCATTTTGTTTCTCAGGAGAAACCAGCAAGATATCCCCTTCGCTTAGCCCTTCACTACTAATGATGAAAATTTCTCTAGTCCCTTTTCCAACGTCATAAAGTAACTCACTGTGGAATGGTTCAACGGGTTCTCCAGATACTATATTAGCCGGGCTTTCATAAATCTTATCATATTCTCCATCACTGCTGTAAACTTTTATCAACTTCGAAGGTGTAGCCAGTATATTTTTCTCGGTTTCAAAAACCACATCCTCTGCAGCTATCTGGCTTCTTTCCGGTATAAGAACATGCCCGCTTACTCCTTCTGTTAAAAAGAATGTAACTGGTGCTTTTGCGGATTGAGATTGTAGAAGTTTTATTCCAACTGTATCTAAAAAGGCTATGAAATTTTTTTTCGGCACTTTATTCAATCTATGGATAATTGCCTCTAACATATGAGTAAATATTTTCGCCAGAGTAGTACCCGAATCTTTTTCGGAAATCTTCCATTCAGGTGTATAAAATGGAACAAGAGATTTTATTTCGATTATTAAATCCTCATATTTTCTTTTATCTATTTTTGGAGGCTCAATAACCATTATGCTCCCTCAGTAAGATAAAAGGGATAAACCAAATTGAACTGGTTATTGGTTCTTCTTACTTCATAATCGATACTTATAATAAGTTTACCTTCTTTTATCTTATCTGTCGAAACTTTAACATCTATCACTTCAATCCTCGGTTCCCATAATATAAGTGCTTCTCTGACGGTACTTTCAATAAGCGCTAAAGTGGATGAATCTATAGAGGCAAAAACAAAATCGTTAATTCCGCATCCGAAATCCGGTCTCATCACCCTTTCGCCTTTAGAAGTACTTAAAATAATCCATATAGACTCTCTTATGTCTTCTTCATATTCGGACATAGTTATTTTACCTTCGGAGTTAACACTTACAGGAAATTTCCAACCTCTACCTAAAAATTCTTTCGCCATTGTTATACCTTCATCCAATCATGACTGTTGGACAGCCCATAACTATAGAGTTTGGTGGCCCGGCTTCTACAATTACATCACCCTGCCTCGCAGCCGGAAGACTGTTAATAAGAACCGTGGTACTCCCCATGGCAACCACTCCTCCAACATGTGGGGTACCTCCGGGGGTAACCTGCGGACAAGCATGGAAATCCGATGTCGCCCTCCAGGCGGGCATACCTCCAATAAGAACATTTACACTTCCCGGACCGGGAGATAACGGAGTTCCATGACTGGTCGTATCTCCTACTCTCGCTGCTGGTGGCATATTCATTCCCTCCTAATTAATTTTTACAGGCATACCCTGAATAGTTACAATTGCATTTGATTTAAGTGTTAGGGAAGTCGTACCTTCTATTTCCACGACATTTGCCTTAATTTTTAACTGCATAGCACTTTCGATATTAACGGCATTCTGGACAGAATCTATCGCGATTTTATTGCTTCCGGTCTTATCTATAATCTCAATTTTTTCCTGACCGGTACTGTCATCCAATGAAATCTTATGACCTGCCTTCGTGTGAATTTCGATTTTCTCTTTCTTGGTTTCGTTATCATCATTAAATATAATTTCATGCCCGCTACGTGATTTGATTTTTCGTATATTGTTTTTTCCATCGGAATTGCTTTCGGGAGGTTTGTCCACCCCATTCCAGAGGGAGCCTATCACATAGGGGTGTTCAATATTACCCTGTTCGAAGGCTATCAGCACCTCATCTCCTACATCGGGAATAAAAAAACTACCCTTATCCTTTCCTGCCATCAAAGTTGCCACTCTTGCCCAATGGCTCTCCTCTCCTCCTTCTCCTCTCCAGGAAAGATCCACTTTTACTCTACCCAATCCTTCTTCATCCTTGGTATTCGTTACCACTCCAACAACCACACCATAAACTTTTCCGCTTTCATTTTTCTCTTCTTGATCAATCTCGTCCAGGAAATTCATAAACACCTCCTCACCTCAAGGGTGGTAGTATAACCGGAATCACTAAACGAGTGCCTGGCTCCTTTTATATAATACATTCCATTAAATAAATCCCCTCCTCCTAATTTTTTAATTTCAATATTGATTCCCGGTCGTAATTTGGGATTGCCAATACATTCCAGTGTTCCACTGATAAATCCATTATTAGCCCGTTTTAATTCGGTTACAGCGATATTCTTTGCTTCATCCTCTGACCCAACCACTCTTCCCTCAATTTTCTTCTTTGTTTTCTTTCCTTCAGCTTTCTCAACCAGCATATCGAAGTCCTGTATTCCTACATTACTGATAATTTCCGAGATTTTGGCTGTTGCCTCTATAGGCTTTTTGGTCTTTTGATTCCACCCGGTTACTTTTACCTCGTTTACTGTTGGTGCAGTGGTTAACCGTGGATTGAAACTTATGATGTTTTTACCAAACTCAAATATAAAGCTCTCCTTGTCCTTTTTTTTATTGTCTTTTGGTTTCCTGAAATAGAGGATTTCTTCTCGCACAAAGAATTCATATCCTATTTTACCCGCCAACCTTTTCAAAAGAGCATAATCCTTTTCGTTCTTTCTGCGTTTCACACTGGGATACTCTTTGACTGTGTCTTCTACACCGGTACTATCCAAAAAATTATTTTCGGCTATTTCCTTTGCCACATCAGAATATTTTACTTTTTTATCCTTAAATTTACTTTTGACGTCGGTTTTGCTCTTTTGCAAATCGTGAGAATAATCATAACCTTCAACTTTTAAAGTAGGTACGCCGGAAGAGGGGAAACTCGGGGTAAGCGCTTTTATAATTCCCATGAAATTTGCCTTGAGTGCGGGATATCCAAAAGATAGAAACACTTCATTGCCGGGCATTATTAAGTATTTTTTGTTGTCCAGCCAAACAAGCATCTGCGTATCGATATCTTTCATTTCATTGAGACTTAACGTAAACATAGCCGGCTTCTCGATACTCTCGTCTATGTCCATACTGATAACTTCATCACGAGATAAAATTTCACCCTGTATCTCAACGTCGAAGGTCGGAGCGTAACATTCAGTATTAACTTTCACATCAGGCATTATGTTCCTCCAGAGGCGGAATTTCTATTTCTTGCCCCACAGGTGGAATTCGAGGATTTTCTATATCATTTGCTTCAGCTATTACTCTCCATTGTCCAGGGTTGCCATACTCTTTATCGGCTATAGCCCACAGGCTATCTCCTTCCTTGAGAGTATAGATTTTTGTTCTATCGGGTGAACTGGTAGGCTTTTTTAATTCTGCTTCTGTTAAATATTCGTTAAAAATCACGGTCAATGTTGCTCTAACAGGAGTACCATTGGAGTCAAACATTGTGAACTTCTTGGTCATCTTCGAAAGGACAAATACAAATTCTATTCCTTTTCCCCATAAGAACTTACATACAGGAGGGGCATGGAGTTCTTCATCTATTTCCATAAGCTTTATAACTTTATCAGTGTAAATTCTTACATCTTCTCCCTTCTTATATGTATATGTGTCGAAAAACAAATCCATTGTTAATGTTTGTAATCCACCTCTTGTAAACTGAAGTAAAGGCGATTCAAGTCCAGGAATATTGATATTTGCAAATTCATTACTTTTATCTAATGTATATTCTTTCGGATTAAATAGAACTTCAATTTTGGTTCCTTTATTCTTTCCTTTTAAAACTATTATTTTCGCTTTCTCCATCAATATAGCCCTTTTCTTTCTCTTTCTATTCTTATCTTCCTTTCCAACATCTGATAGACTTGTTCGGTCAGGTGGCTGACAGTAATATTCTCCTTACTTGTAATATTAGACATTTTATTCTCGAGAGAAGAATTTCTTGAGTCTATTTTACCATTAAGGTTCTTGCTTTCTGCTACTCTTTTTTCTATAATCTCGACAGTTTTTCTCAGGTCATTTAAAGCATCTTTTAAGGGGCTAATATAATGTAAGGTTGGAACAGCGTCTTTTTTGAAGGTATACTTAGTGTTTTCTTTAGCTTCCTTTTTAAAAGTCATAATTGGATATGGCTTTTTAACGATGTCCGGCTTACGGCTAATGAAATATGCGCCTGGGAAAAATCGCTCTGTTTGATTGACAGGGGCTGGTATCGGTTTATTCCCATCTTTTAAAGGATTATTCTTATTTGAAGAATAAGTTACCCTTTTATTATTCAAAAATATTTGTTTGTTTATAAGGGACGAATTTAATATATATTTTGAGAAATATATCTCAGGATAAGATAAAATATTGCTTGGTCTAACTTTATTTTTATTGATAGAATTATTTTCGGGAATTTTATCCTTTTTTGAGTTATTTTCTGAGGTCATTTGACTATTAGAAAATACTTGTTTGGTTATAATTGGGGAATTTAATATATATTTTGAGAAATAGGTCTCAGGAGAAGATAAAGGCCCGCCAGGTCTTACCGGACCCTCATCAAGAGAAGTTTCTTCCAGGACTTCGTCTTTTTCCAATGTGTATTCCGGGAAAATTCGATTATCCGAAAATACTTGTTTGTTTATAATCGGAGAATTTAATATGTATTTTGAGAAATAGGTCTCAGGAGGAGATAAAGTACCGCCAGGTCTTACCGGACCCTCATCAAGAGAAGTTTCTTCCAGGACTTCATCTTTTTCCAATGTATACTCTGGTAATATTTGACTATTAGATATTTGTTTAGTTATAAGTGGAAAACCCGATATACTTTCTGATAGATGCGCTTCAGGAGAAAAGGGAAAATTATCAGGTGTTACCGAACTCCAATCCTTTTCTAATGTATCCTTTGATAATATTTGTTCGTTAGAAAGTATTTGTTCGTTTATAAGATGTACCTCTGGATGGAAGAAATGATCGCCAGATATTACCGAACCTTCGTCAAGGGAATTTATATCCGGGACCGCATCCTTTTTCAATCTGTCCTCTGTGAATACAGTGTAGATAAGAGGATGCAAATTTATAAAATTGAGGTCATCATGTTTTTTACAATCCTTTATCTCTTTTGAAAACATATTTGGGGTTTTTAATAATAAATAGCTTAAAAAAACTTTATGTCTCATTATAAGGTAATTTAACCATGGAAATCTAATTCGGGGATTTCTAAAAATAAGGTATTTACCGGTTAACCATTTTATGAAACCGGGTTTAGAGATTAACATAGAAGAATCCTTTAATAAGTTGCCTAGCAAAAGAAATCTGTAGGTAGTTAAGTATATTCCTTGAGTAGATTTTCTTTTATTCACATTTTTATACCTTTTTTATTCCTTTGTGAACTAATTCCAATGTCTCTATGGCGACAGAAGCACTATCGGTTTTTAAATCCGGCCCGTTCCACTTAACAGGAAAAGCTTCTTCAAGACTCCAATGCCATTTTTCATTTCCTTCAGAATCCTTAAGAATAATACGGACAATTTTAGGAACTATTTCCCCCTTGGTTACATCTTGATGCCATTTCCAAAGGACATCCGAGTCGGTAATACCTCGCTTTAGCGTTATATTCGTGTATTTGGTTATCTTTGGAAGTTTATGTACATAATCGTTAACTCCACCCTCCTGATAGTCTTCAGTCTCTATTTCCGCTTGAAGTCCGGACACGTCGGAAAAGCCTCCCACTACTAGCTTATCTATCTCTACGAGAAATCTAAAATTTAAATATGGATCTTTCCTTTCTCCAACAGCCATCCTATCGCTCTCTCTCCTCACTCAATTTTTTGTTAATTTCACTTATCTGTTCACACCACGCTTTCCGCTCTCTATGCGGTAAATTCATAACCTCATCCAATCCCCAATGAAAGTAATATGCTATAAAGGCTACCTCCTCATAAATATGGTCGAGGGGGTAGCCGGTTATCCCCCCGAGGCAGTGATCTCCTGCTCGAATTTTTCTCCGCATTTCGGACATGTTGCTTTAATCATAATATTTCCGTTCCCATTTATCCTTTGATAAAATTCTTGAAGATACGCTAAATCTCCTACAAAGAGCTTTTCAACAATCCCCGGATTCACGTCCTGAAGATCGCCGAGTTTTGTAACTACACGAGAAAGTACAATTGTCGTTAAATATGCCGGATTCCGTTGAACTCTTGGGTCTTTCATAGGAAGAATTTCATCTGCTGCTGTAGCAAGCCGCATAACGCCTTTTTTATGAAGATTTCCTTCCTCGTCCACAAATCCCTTTGGTAAAGAAAATTCATATTCTGTTTGCAGAACCATTACACCTCCCTTTTTAGACTTTTCCTCGTTAGCTTAATGTAATTAACTTACCCTTTTAAATCCTTCATGTACGATTTCAAGTGTCTCAATAGCAATATCCGTTCCTTTGGCATTCAAATCAGGTGCATCATATTTATTCGGCCAGGCATCAGTGAACTCCCACCTGGCTGCCGGATTTCCTTCTTCATCCATCAAGATTATTGCCATATTTTTCCTTGCATCTTTCGTCTTTCCATCCTCTACAAGTTTCCTCCAATTGTAAAGGTCTAAAGAATCAGTAATACCCCATTTCAGAGTGACATTGCCATATTTTATCAGTCCCGGAATTTTTCTTGCCGTTGGAGCTTCATCACCTGCACGATACTCAATAGGGTCTTGTGTGCTATCAGGTATGGTGGCTTCACTAAAACTCCCTTGAACAATCCCCTCAATCTCTACTAAAAATCTAAAATTTCTTAATGGATCTTTTCTTTCTCCTGGCATTTTTCACCTCTCTTTTATTTATTACTTATGATTTTATTTTCATTTTGATGCCCAACTATTATTCACTGACTTCTGAACCTCCCTGCCATTGCGCAATACGGAAGATAACAAATTCAGCAGGTTTCACCGGGGCAACTCCAATCATAACGATGAGTCTGCCATTATCGATATCATCCTGTGTCATCGTCGTCCTATCGCACTTAACAAAGAAAGCTTCTTCAGGTGTAGTACCCATAAGTGCGCCATCTTTCCAGACCCTTGTTAGGAACTGAGTTATGGTTTGCTTGACTCTTGACCATAGTTTCTCATCATTCGGCTCAAACACCACCCATTGTGTGCCTTCCTCGATTGATTCTTCAAGAAAGAGAAACAAACGGCGAACATTTATATATTTCCAGAGTGAATCGCTGGATATAGTTCTTGCTCCCCAAACTCTGATACCACGACCAGGGAATGGACGGATACAGTCAATTCCAAGCGGATTAAGGATATCCTGCTCACCTTTGCTAATCTTTACCTCAACATCTACTGCACCGCGAACCACCTCATTAGCTGGTGCCTTATGAACACCTCGTTCGGTATCACTTCGTGCATAGATCCCTGCTATCTGACCACTTGGAGGCACAAGAATGTTCCTCTCAGTTAACACATCATAAACCTTAATCCAGGGATAATAGAGTGCGGTGTATTTAGAATCATAGAGGCCTCGGTGATCCTGAATCTCTTGCACATCTGATCCTTTAGGAGGATCAAGGATAGCAAAACGGTCTTTGAGCAATTCGCAGTGGCTGATCATCGCATTTTGGATAGCCTGCTCGTATCTTCCAGGTATTGCGATTATGCTGATCTGATCAACGTCACCCAAGGACTCGATGCCGGTACGCTTATTGGGCCCGAGATTCTCACCTATATAATCCGCCTCTGTAGGCAAATCACCATCGCTGCCATCTTCCAGATTATCGCTTAAGCCATTTTTATTGGAGGGCTGGTTGAATGGAGGCACACTACCTGCTTCTAAGTCTGTTACTTTTACCAGTTCAGATGCTTCGTTAACAACCTTGGCAATATAGTTAGGTACAGCACTATTCATCGAGAGGTTATCGAAAACCTCTGTCTGTTCCTGGTAGGATAGAACCAGCTTAAACTCACAGGACTTCACCAAATCGCCTTCAAGATAGGAATTCGTAAGAGCAGAATCCAAGGTAATGGTGTTGCCTTCAATGTTGGTGATCGTATGGTATTCCCTATTTGTCCCATTGTCTAATTCTATCACGGCACCGACATAGAAGTTTTTGGCAGACCTTAGATTCACGCTTTCATCATTAGTCTTACCTGCATTAAGCAACTTAAGCGTATCACCTTCGAGGTAGGTGTACTGCATTGTCCCGGTAAGTGTAACCGTGTTGCCGGAGATTCCACTCAAAGGGATTTTTTCACTATCATCACCGCTGATAAGTACCGTGTCGCCTACCCCTAATCCTGCGGTTGAAGCTACGTCTATACTGGGATCGGTAACACCGGCCCTGACAACGGGTGGTTTAAGAAAGTCGCCTTTTATATAGGAATGTTTCAACCCATAGGGACAATCTAATGAGATCTTTTTATTAGCTTGATCAATCCCACCTACCTTGATAGTCGCTACCTCTGAATTAACACCATTTGTGATGATAACAGGGTCTCCCTCCAGCAGGCCGCTCACGGAAGAATCGAGCTCGATTACCGGATCGGCTACGCCGGCTCTCACTGCCGTCAATAGGGTAACGGTGCTCGAGGCCTCGTAACCATTCTCCAGCTCCTCGTTCCAGAAGATTATATTGACTTCGATCTTTGTTATGACTATATTCTCCTTTGTAGCGCCTTTTTTAAATTGAATTGTATCGCCTACAAACAATCCAACCACATCGGTAAGCTCAATCTGGGTCGCTCCTGCAGCAGGTCCATTGCCATCCTTAAAGGTCAAATCAACAGCTAAGGCAGATAAAGTTTTCGAGCTACTCTGAACCAGTTTTGTCTGGACATCGATAGCCGCCATCGTTGATGAGGCTTTGGCGGCGTGTCCAACTTTCACCTGGATATCAGCTCCCCATTTGCCAGGCTCTTTGGCCTCGACTTTGATCACATCACTGGTCGGGGCACTTACTGTGACCAACGTGCCATCCTTTGTATATTTGTGCTCTAAAGAATTCTCCCAGGCGATGGTATTCGATGCAGAGTCATAAGACTTTATTTCGCGAGTCTCTTCGTAAGTGGTTACACCTACTATTTCTTTGAACGTGACTGAAGTTGCGTTATCGCCGTTGATTCCACGAAGTGATGCAAGTTTAACACTGACCCGCTGGGTTATATCCGGGGACATATCTGAGGTGAGCCTGGTGACAATGCCGTCCTTCAAAGTTATCTCAGAAGGGCTCGCGCCTTTCCCAACAATTCGTGTAACATACAATCGTTGTCCGCCGTTTTGGAAAAAACCATTTACAGCGTAGGCCAGAAATCGAGCATTGCCCCATGGATCTTCTGGCAAAAATCCTCCAAATATCCGCCGGAAGTCGGCAAAGCCTGTGACCAAAGTAGGTGTATTGAGTGGCCCCTTCTTAGTCGCACCTACCATTCCCACTGTACTGGTACTTACCCCTTCGATAGGCTTCGCGCCTATCTCTATCTCCTCGATATAAACTCCTGGTGATAAATATTCTGGCATTTTTTGCCTCCTTTTATTTTAGTTTAGTCAACAATGATTGACTCTTTTAATATTTTGAGTGTTGATATAAATCATCTATCCTGACTCCATTACAAAAATAAAATCCTCGATCTTCGCAGAAGTAATTTCATCTATCGTTCTTTCCTCATCTTTGTATCCCTGGGCTTCAACTTTAAAATTATATTTCCCTTTAACTATCCCGATTTTTTTGAAGATATACTTCCCTTCAGAATTACTGATTGCCTCAGCAATAAAAATTCCTTGAGCATTCAGGAGAGTGACCTTCGCACCCACAATCGGTGCAGGATTGGCAGCTTTATTGGTCACCATGCCTCCAAATTGTACCATCGCTTCAGAATCTCCCAATCCAAGTTCAGGGCCGGAAATCTGGGTTACCTGAAAACATTCAACTTTCCCCGAATCATTTAATAATAGAACTTCTCCGATTTTTACCTTAGGTGCATCACGCCCCAAAATTCGCAGTTCTATAGATTGAGTGGAAGCAACTGCTGCAAGTTTTATATCTTCCTGTTCGGTAGAGAGACTCAACTTTTTCAGCTCTGTTCCTTCCTCATGACCAAAGAGTAAAGATTCAAAGATCGGAATTTGAACACCAGCGATATTTTTCAATTGGCAAAATTCCGTTTTCTTACCGTCCACTATTATAAGAAAATCGTCTTCATTCAACCCGTTAATATCACTCACAGTAATTTGCGTGTTACCAGCTTGAGCGGCTGAATCAAGAGTAACAACAGGCGTTTTTTCAATATTAGCTTTTCTTATCGGAATTCCTCTGGAATGATCAAACCGAAATCCGGGACGAACAGTTAACTTATAAATGGCAATAATATTACCGTATCCACTGGTTTTGGACGCAACCATCCTGCCTTCCACCTCCTCATGGAAATCCAAAGAAATAGTAACTCGATAGTCCAAAAAGGGTTTTAACAATCCATCGAGTGCGTTCCAGAATTGGCCGGCATTTTCCATTCCATCGGGTAAGATAACCGTCGTTGGAAGAGGGGGGACCTGTCCAATTAAATCCCCTGAGAGCACATCTGAAGGGATAATAGGATACTTAATGAGTGCCACTAATGCCCTGCTCAATTGCTTGTGTTCCTCTCGTGTCTTAGTCCCTGCGGCATCCGCCTGTGCGGGGCTCCAAGCAGTAACACAATAGAAAAGCTGGATTCTTGCCGGAGGTGGTTTTTTGCTTACAGTGCCGTCATTTCGCCTTTCGATCAAGGGTTCATTTGAACGCAATTTTGTATTTTCCCTAATATCATAAAGATAAAAATTAACAGTGGGCTTAGTATTTGAAACAGGGGTAAAATTTCTACTTGGAACCGCGAAGCTTATATCAAAAGGCATAGGATCTCCGAACTCCTTCTTCATTAAATTCTCGATAACCGAATTTAAATCATCAATTATTTCCATGTCTCATTTTCACTCTCTTTAAGAGTCACCAAGTCATAGTATTTCCCGAACTCGGACTGGTGACATAGCTTTCCCATCTTTTGGAATTCTCTTTTTATACCTTTAATTATATTCTCCATATTTACATTCTTTGATTTCTTTGCTGCCAAAAAGGCTGCACTCAAGGCAATGTTTTTTATATTCCCGCCTGAAATCTTAAAATTCTTAGCCAAGAACTCAAAATCAATATCTTTATCTTTAGGGGTTTCTTCAGGAAAGATATTTCGCCATATCCTGAGACGGTATTTATCATTGGGGGAAGGAAAATCTACAGAGAAATGCATCCTACGAGTAAAAGCCTCGTCAATATTTTTATGCAAGTTAGAAGCTAAAATAACAATTCCTTCATGTTCCTCCATTTTTTGCAGCAGGTAATTTATTTCAATGTTGGCATAACGGTCATGAGAATCCCTTACTTCTGACCTCTTCCCAAAAAGGGCATCTGCTTCATCGAAAAAAAGGATAGCGTTACTGGTTTCAGCCTCTTTAAATATTTTGCTTAAATTTTTCTCGGTTTCACCAATATATTTGCTGACAACACAGGAAAGGTCTATTTTATAGAGATCAAGCTTAAGGTCATTTGTAATAATATCTGCAGCCATTGTCTTACCCGTACCTGACGGTCCGGAAAAGAGAATATTCAAACCCTTGCCTAAAGAAAACTTTCGGTCAAAACCCCATTTTTCATACACAGTATATCTGAATTTCACCTGATAACATATCGCGTAAAGCTGCTCCATAACATCATCCGGCAAGACGATATCTTCCCAGGTGTATTTAGAATTAACCTTTTGTGCAAGAGTCTCAAGTTTCTGATTACATTGTGCACGACACCCTTTATAGAGGTCTTCCATGGTTATTTCCGATTTGCTTGAATTCTTTAATTGAACAAAGTTTCTAGCGGCAGTTAATGCATCCTTTATTTGACCGGCAGTAAAGCGGAACTTTGCGGCTAATTCATCCAATTTTACATCTTTCGAAAATCCGATTTTTCCATTTGCCATTGACTTCCAGTATTTACTCCGAGTTTCATGATCCGGTATAGGGAAATCGATCTTTATAAAATTATTTCCTTTAAATAAACCAGCCGGTTCCCAGGGAATTTCTCCCGCAAGGAAAGTCAACCAGGAGAACTCTTCAATTGTATCGATTAGTATCTTAAGATAAGATTTATATTTCTCTTCTTCATTAAGAAGACAATGCAAGTTATTTATATAAATAGCAGCGGGTTGCAATAAAGCTTCTCTAAATACCAGTCTAATTGAGTTCTCAAAAGGTTGTTCTTTATATAAAAGTGTTTCCAAGTCAACTATAATTATAGGTACATTTAATTCGCTACAAATTACCTCGGCTAAAGATTGTTTACCGGAACCATAAGGTCCGTAAAAGTAATATATAAGTTTGTCCTGCGTCCCATCTGAACCTCTTAAATGGCTCTTTGTTAGCTGAATTAATTGAGTCTTAATTTTTTCAGGCAAGTATATTTCGTTTGGGTCGGCTTGAGGAAATACCAATCTTGAAAACGATTCAACCTCATTACTAAGGGCTCTAATCCCCAGAAGAAAATCCACTACACGATTGTCAAGTTTTAAAAATCTCGAAAGAAGTGAAGACTTTTGTTCTTGGGGATTTTCCACGATATGTAAGATATGACTTTTTAAGAGTGGAGCCTGAGGAAGAAAGAGAGAACGGGCTTTGATTTTCTCTTCATCTGTTGAACAAAGAAGACTAAGAATCAATTCTATACTTGGTTTTCTGCGAGAAATATCATCTTGAAGGTAAGCATAGAGTTTTTCGTACTTACTATCGATTTCCGGAGCAAGACAAATAAGCACACATTGTTCTTCAAAAGTACTTAGACCAAAAAGATTAGTTAACTGTGGTAACGCCAAATAGACCCCTTCTGCAATACTTTTTTCTCTCTTTTGTGAGATTTCTTCCTGCAATCGCTCTATAGCTTCTAAGATACATTCGACCTGGGCATTGTTTCTATCTCCCGGGTTATGTTTTTCTGAAGTGGAAATTTCCTCTCTCTTCAAAATATCGTCTATTTCCCGATCCGACAAAAACAATCCCTTGAATTCGTTCTGCGATTCTCCGGAGAGCGATTTCCTTAATTTCAAGACTTCCAGTTGAATTATCAAATCGAGCTTCGACAGTTCATCTTTTAAATAATCTAAGTTGTTTGGGTAAAAATCTTTTTTATTATCTTTATTCATAATCTTATTCTATGACCTCAAAAGTTTCTCCATTAGATTCATGGCCATCGACTGATATTTTTACTATATAGTTTCCTGGGGTTAATGCTTTGCGTTATATCAAAAGAGACTTGATTTCGAATAATACTTTTTGAGGTAGAAATACTTAAGGAAGATAAATTTGCGTCATTAGACGAACAACAGGCATTAAATATTTCTTTCAGGTCAAGAAATAGCAAACCTTTTAAAATTTCACTTGTAACCCCGATAATGGTAAAATAACCCATGGTTATTTAGTTAGAGAGAAAATATTTTTTACCTCCATTGTTTCTCAAATCGAGCATACGGATTTTCCTATAATTTGTCAAGGGATTTTTTTAAAAATTCGATTTTTTAACAATATTTTAGCTGTCAAATGAATGGGACGCAGATTTACGCAGATTTTATGGATTTCAATTCCCACACCCAACCCAAGATTATTCTCACACTAAGACACGGAGCCACAAAGTTTATTTATATTTCTTTTTTACTACTTACTACTCTCTGCTCCCTAGTTACTATTCTCCAAATCCCAACCCCTAAATCCCAAATCCTGATTCCGCAGCCCTTGCAAAAATAATAACCACTTGTATATTATTGAATATAATTGAATAAAAATTCATTTTAATGCAAAAAAGGGAGGAAGGCAAAGAATGAGTGGAATCGTTGGAATTATTACAAAAAAAGATTGCAAGGAAGACCTTTTTTATGCGACTGACTACCATTCGCATCTCGGAACCTCATACGGAGGACTTGCAATATCTGATGGTAAAAAAATACAAAAAAAAATACATACCATAGAAAAAGCGCAATTCAAGACAAGATTCGTCGAGGATATTGATTATACGATTATGCAGGGACACTGTGGTGTTGGGGTGATAAGTGACAGGGATATACAGCCCCTTATCCTCAGGTTGAAGTTCGGAGAATATTCGATTTGCGGTACAGGATTCATTAACAACCAAATTGAGCTCGCAGATGAATTGATATCGGAAGGAACAATATTCTCTGAAATGGCAAATGGATGCCCCAATCAAATAGAGTTAGTCGCGAAACTAATCAATAAGGGAAAAGACTTACTCGACGGAATAGAATACATGCATTCCCGAATTGACGGTTCTATGTCATTACTTCTTCTCGGTAAAGAGGGACTATTCGCCGCAAGGGATAAATATGGAAGAACCCCTTTAGTTTTAGGGGAAAAAGAAGGAGCTAAGATTGTTGTCTCGGAGACTTGTTCATTTAAAAACCTGGGATTCAGTACTAAGAAATTTCTTGGACCCGGAGAGATATTACTTATAAATGAAAACAAGACAGAAGTACTAAAAGAGGCTGGAAAGGATCTTCGCTTATGTACTTTTTTGTATGTGTATACCGGTTTTCCTGCTTCAGAATATGAGGGTAAAAATGTGGAAGAATTCAGGGAATATTCCGGTAGGCTAATGGCGAAAAACGATGATGTAGAGGCTGACCTTGTTACCGGAGTGGCTGATTCCGGTACGGCTTACGCGTTCGGATATTCCTATGAATCGGGGATACCTGTAAAAACTCCTCTACTCAAATACACCCCCGGTTGGGCAAGGAGTTATGTACCGCCAAACCAGGAGAGAAGAGATCTGGTTGCGTTAATGAAACAGGTAACAGCAGACACCCTGATAAAAGACCAAAGACTGATAATAACTGAAGATTCAATTGTAAGAGGGACTCAACTTAAAAACTATCTTCTTGTTAAACTCTGGAACGCGGGCGCGAAAGAAATACATGCGAGACCTGCCTGCCCCGCTCTTATGTTTCCCTGCAAATATCTTTTTTCGACAAGAAAGATAGATGAGTTATTTGCAAGAAGAATAATCAAAAGAATGCACGGAAAACACATCGAGGATTTAGATCCTTATCTCGATCCGGAATCGAAAGAATACGCTAAAATGATAAAAGAAATGGAGAAAGATCTTAATGCTACTTCTTTAAAATATCAGAGATTGGAAGATATGATTAAAGCCACCGGTATCGGGGAAGATAATCTTTGTACTTATTGTTGGACAGGTAGGGAAGGCTAAGAGAAAGTCTCTTTTACTTCTTTTAGTAGATCCTGGACCTCATAAGGTTTTTCTAAAAACCTAAATTTCTTTTTGGCAATACTGGACAGCTCGGATTTTTCATCTGTATATCCGCTGCTTAAAATGACTTTAAGGTTTTTGTTTTTATTAATAGATTCTTCCGCGAACTGCAGACCGCTGCCGTCGGATAAAACGACATCGCTGAAAAGCATTTGAATTTTTTCTCCTTTTTCCTTCATGTGGTGAGAAGCTTCTTCTATGCTGGCAGCTTGCAATACTATGTATCCGTTTTCTTTTAGAACTTTGTCGATAAATCTTCGAGTAATTCTTTCGTCCTCTATGACAAGTATTGTTTCTCCTTTACCCTGCAGGTCGGAAAGGGCTACAATGCCTATGTCTTTAGTTTTTTTCTTCTCATAGCAGACGGGTAAATAGATTTTAAAAGTTGTGCCTTTTCCAGGTTCACTTTCCACATTTATCCATCCTTCCTGTTTTTTTATTATTTCGTTTACTACTGATAGCCCGAGTCCGGTTCCCGTTTTCTTTGTAGTGTAGAAAGGTTCGAAGATTTTTGAAAATGTATTTTTATCGATTCCTGAGCCTGTATCTGTAACAGAAAGACGTATAAAATTTCCTATTCTTGAATAAGGTATTTTTTTGACATCTTTATCGTTTATTGAAACTTTTTTAGTTTTTACTGTCAACTTTCCGCCTCCGAGCATGGCGTCGCGAGCGTTAACAATCAAATTCAATATTATCTGTTCTATCTGAGTGGCATCTCCTTTGATGTTTGTTTGTCCTTCTTCGAGATTGCTTGAAAAAACAATATCTTCTCCGATTAATCGGTCGAGCATGCCCTCGATTCCGGTTATTATTGAATTAAGATCGAGTACTTCGAGTTTGATCGGGGTTTTTCTGCTAAAAGCCAGAAGCTGGCTTGTAAGTCCGGCTGCTCGTTTTGCCGCGTTAAGAATTTCTTCCAACATTTTGCTTCTCGGATCTTCTTTTGGCATTTCATCATAAAGAAGGTAGCCATAACCGATTATTGCCGTTAAAAGATTATTGAAATCATGCGCTATGCCACCGGCAAGCCTTCCTACAGCTTCCATTTTCTGAGATTGAAGAAGCTGAGCCTGAATCTTTTTTTTGTCTTCTTCTATTTCCTCTTGGTTTTTTTCCAGTTCAATACTATGCAATCCCAGAGCAATATCTCCAGCAAGTTCCTGAAACAATCTATGCTCTTCAATATCATTAACAAAAAATTTAGGCACATAAACCAAAAGCAAACCATATATCCTTTCTTTATGTTTTAAAGGAACAACCATGCCGCCTTTCCCCGGAATCTTCCCGCGAAACGGACAATTCTTACACTCAGATTCCACATCCTCTATTACCACCAAATCGCCAGTTTTTAGAGCTTTCAGGGCGCATTCAGGCAATTCTCCCTTTTTTTGAATTTCCTTTAACTCCATAAGGCTCTTTCCGAAACCGGTTTCTACAAATTTAAAACAACCACCTGTTTCATCCGTTAAAATAATCCGAGCTACATGATATCCTCTTGTTCTTACCAACTCATTACAGGCTTTCTGACACAATTTATTACGGTCTTTTTCAAGAGTTATAAGTTGATTTACATTCCTGAGAGCCTGAAGTACCGCGTTTAAATGTCGTATCTTATTTTCGGAACTTTTACGTTGAATAGCATACTGAATTGACCGGACAAGAACACCGGAGTTAAACTGACCCTTAACCAGATAATCCTGCGCCCCATTTTGTACGGTTTTTAATGCTATTCCTTCGTCATCGTTTCCGGTCAATATAACAATCGGTATATTAGACGCGTTATCCTGTACCTTATATAATGCTTCGAGTCCCAGACTATCAGGAAGAGCCAAGTCCAGAAGTACAACGTCAAAAATATTCTTGTCAAAAAGTTTCAATCCTTTTTTTAGCTCATCAACTTGTTCAAGTGAAAATTTAAAGCCAGCTGCTTCAGAGAGAAAAACCTGAATAAACCGAGCATCCCCCGGGTTATCCTCAATCAGTAAAATTCTGCAGATTTCTTCGTCCGGATAGGACTCTTTCATTTATTTGCTTTCCTTTGGCGGTAGTTTGACTATTGCAAACCAGAAATTATCTATAGCCTTTACCACCTTATGGAATTGGTTAATGTTAACCGGTTTGGTAATATAACAATTGGCATGTAAATTATAAGTTTTCAGAATATCCGCTTCGTCACTAGAAATAGTAAGAACAACAACAGGTATACGCTTTAAATCCGGATCTTCTTTCACCTCGGTGAGAACTTCCTTGCCATCTTTTTTCGGTAGATTTAAATCGAGTAGAATTAAATCCGGACGAACGGCTTCTCTGTATTTACCTTTTTTACGCAAGTAAGCCAGAGCTTCAACACCATCTTCAACAACATGCAGCTGATTACTGACTTTACTTTCCTTTAAGGTTTCCTGCGCCAATCTAACATCACCCGGATTATCCTCAATCAGTAAAATATCAGCCGGTTTGCCAAATTTACCGTTTATCATTTGGTTTCTCCTTAAATATGTAGTTTAAAGTTTGAAAGTTCAATGTTCAAAGTTTATTTTCTTTCAAACCTTTTAAATATTTAATAAAACCTGCTATAAGCTTGCTGGTATTAGTAGCTAACTTTAATAATTCTTCATATTTATTACCACTTATATAACCTAAGAGCTGTCCAATGTGCAACAAAGATCTGACTTCCGCACAGCTTCCTTTTGCAATATATAAAAATCTAATAAATTCTTTATTTGTATTTCTTTCGAAACCTTCCGCTATATTTGACATAACGGAAATACAAGCTCTTTGGATTTGGTCTTTATAGCCAATATCTATTCCATATGCTGTTTTACATTTTATTTTATAAACTTCTACTGTTAGTTCTTCTGCATGTTTCCATGCTTTTATTTCCTCAAAATTTTTAATTTTCATTTTTTTCTTCTTAACTTTCAACATTCAACATCTTAACTTTCAACTTTTTTAATCGTAAAATAAAAAGTCGAACCCTTTCCCGCTTCTGAATCTGCCCAGATACGT
>CAYYUB010000004.1:0-36155 GCA_964474855.1 uncultured bacterium | reverse complement strand
AGATATAATTAACTATTTATATACGAATATATCATAGGAGGACACAGAGAAAAAAGAAATATTATGTTGTTTTACCCAACCCCACCCAATTTCTTCACGTTTAGAACATGTAGAAACTTTAGTTTTTTTTAGTCAAGTGACTATATAATCATTTCATATTTCAATACCTAACCCCATTAATACTTTATTAGGTTAATTTAAGTTTATCATTCTGTCAAGCGTATCTGCCAGAGCAGTAAGTATCTTATCTTTCTGCTAATGTCACAGATTAAAGCACCGTCCCTATATACAAAGGCACGTCAACTAACATATTACTTCACATCCGGTTAACACCTGGAATTTCCGATGCTCGTTTTCTGAGCACCCTTAACTCTGCACGAATGTTTTGTAAGGTCTCATTTCGGTCTCTTTCATCGAGCAACGACATGAAATTTAACTCGTCTAATATTGATTGGTAAGAACTTTGCATTTCGATGTGATACCGCCACCTTGCACCAAAATTGAGTGCTCGTTCTAAAGCCACCCAAAGTGCTGCAAACCCAGTCAATACCTTGGCACACCATAGCAGCCAAATCGGCTCGGTAGGTATGAGCGTTGCTGATGCGGTTGCAAATAAAATAAATGCAGTACCAAAATTGAATCGAATTCCATCTCCCCGCTTGTCATGTCTATGTTCGGTTATTGCCTTAGCGATATCCGTTTTAAGTTGTTCGAGGGATTGCTCTGTTTTCATAGCTTACCTCTCCCTTTTTTTCTTTGAGACGGCTAACATGGTTTATATGTACTAATATTAATCACAAATACTCCATTATTAAGCTGTATAAACTGATTTCAATATTTCTGGATAATTCCATATACACTATTATTATAGAAAAAATAACATTATTGTCAACGTTTGTTTTAAACACAAAGACAGTGTTTATCCGTGGTAATTTAGTAGCCAGCCGAAATCTACCATTTCACATTTCAATGCCTAACCCTATAGATACTGGCCCCGTAGATACCTTAGATATAAATTTGAATATTGAATTTTGGAGATTTGATAGTATATTAGAAAAAATGATGATTCCTCGGTATATTAATTATAACCACACAATTAATATAAAAAAGGAGGAATCATCATGAATTAAATTGGTGTCGATTTACACAAGAACAGTTGTTATATTTAGATTTTAGATAAGAACGGTAATAAGTTACTACACAAACGTATCACAAACAACAATATTTCATTGCAATTCGGTCTTCAATCTTTCTTTTTTTGATAATTTCATATTGCCTAGCATTCTCATTATTTAATGAGCACCATCTGTCGTGTTTGCACAAAGTTTCCGGCCATCATTTGGTATAGATACAATCCGCTAGATAAGTTAGAAGCATCAAAAGTTACGGTGTAGTTTCCCGGGGATTTTTCTTCACTCACCAATGTTTGCACATGGCTGCCGGTTACATCGTACACATTTATACGTACATTAACTGCCATGGAGACATCATAACGGATTTCCGTGGTTAGATTAAACGGATTCGGATAATTTTCATGGATATTGAATCCTTCTGGTATGTTTTGATTAATATCCTCTATAACAGTTGACACAGTAGATGAATTGTTTATTCTGAAGTAATCAAAATCCACATATCCTCCGGTTGATTCTGTCGCATAATTGAATAGTGCAAAACGATATCCCATGAAGTGAGTTAGGGTATAAGACATTTGAAGTGTGTTTCCTATTCTATTCCATGAAGTCCCGTTAAGGCTGTAATAGAAATACGCTTTATCTGTTCTATTTCTAAAATCACAGGCAATTTTCAGGTATATATTGTCCTGGGTGAGCGGGATACTTTCCACTTCTTCGGGATCATCGGAACTGCCATTCACCATAACAACAGATTTGGAAGTCCCGGACATTTTTACTGCAACAAAGCCATAATCTTCGCACAATGCTCCAAGACCTGCAACATCTCCATCCTTCATATTGCTTATATCCATTGCAATACTTCCTGAACATTCCGGACCGAAGGTTCTTTGAGTAAGCGTATTTTGCGTATTTTCAAAATCTGTATCAACTCGTCCATTTGTAAGCCTTAGATACCCGGGACGGTCAGTAACGGACCAATAATCGTTGTCAGGATTATGGTTCCACTGCCACACCAAAGGAAGGTCGGAATCCCAATCAAATTCATCGGATGCAACAATTTCAGGTATGGTATCATTTTCTACAGGTATATCCAATTCTTCCGGTACCTGACCACTCACTCCGAACACCGGCCAGTCCTCTTCCCATGTAACGGGAACCAGGTAAGGAATTCGCCCGACTGATCCATGATCCTGAAACAGTACGCCATACCAGTTTCCATCGGAAGTTTCAACAAGTCCACCCTGTGCAATGCCGTCATCCTCTAATGCGATTCTTCCTTCGTATGAGCCGGTTAGACTGTCAGCTCGATAGACTAATTCAGTACGCATACCGCCAGCTGGCCATGTTATAAGAAATACATAATACTTACCGTCAATTTTATGAATATGCGAGCCTTCAGCTGGAACCCAGAAATCAGAACCTGCGATTTGACTGGCATCGGGAATAAGCACTTGATTAAGCCCTCCCGGTTTAATCGCTGTTACATCCGAAGTGAGTTCGATGATCATAATGTCGTCTATGCCGTAAACCAGGTATACACCTTCATTGTCAAATAGCAATGATGGATCATGAAAAACAGTATTAATGGTATAAGACGTCCAGGTGCCATTTTCTAGATTATCAGTTTGATAAATATGAGTTTTTCCGGTTGTATAAGAAAAGGTCACCACGTAAAAAGTGCCATCATGATATCTAAGGCTACTGGCCCACGATCCCTTCCCGTAAGCATCCTGACCATTCCTGAGATTCAGAGCATCATTATCAGCAAGTATATCATACGCATAATTGACGGTTTCCCAGTTTACAAGATCCATGGATTTCATAATCGGAACACCAGGACTCATATGCATAGTCGTACTACTCATATAATACGAATCGCCAATCCTGATAACGGAGGGGTCTGGTACATCAGCCCAGATAATTGGATTCTGAGCATTTTCATCTGTCCCCTGCGCATTGATAGGCATCATTGAAACAAGGTTCAGGAATAACAAAAAAGCAAATATAAACATAGCGGAATTTTTTTTCATATCATGATACTCCTTTTAAGAATGAATTAAATATTAATGTATTTATTGATATAAAATTTATCTAACATAGTTTATACATCCTAATAAATTCGGCAAACCCATCTTTAATTGTCGTCTAAACCAACATGGGTTTTCACTACTATGGATGACCAACTTATTTATTTTCAATAATTTAGGTATCATACATATACCTCTTCAGTCATAATGCTATAGTGTCTGGTTCTGATTGCCGAACGCAACTGATCGAGAAGTTTAGGTTTGTTTTTTATCCTGTAATTTGTCTTTGTGTATTGTCGTGTAACTCCCATAGTGAAATTATAATAGAGAATCTATTTTCTGTCAACCTAATTTTTTTGGTGTTTCACGATTTTATCATTAAAAATGCTATAAAATATAAAATTTAGTGTGAATTAAAAGCGAGGGCTGACCGTTCAGAAGGACATCTCGGAAGCTAAGCGGCCACGGTCTCTTGAAATATTTATATTTCAAGAGGAGCGAAGCTCAGAGCCGAGCGGCGATTTCCTCGGTGGGGAAATTGACCGCGTTCCTGATGAATGGTTAGCCCTCGCGATTTTTACCGCTTATTAAAAAACAAAAACTTTAATAAAAAATAAAAGATAAATAAAAGCGACAGTCAGATAGGTACTACGTTCCATCCGCAGGGCATTTCTGCCCAAAAATTGCCCCGTTTTCCATTTACGAAAATTCGGAAAGAAAGCAGGAGTACTTTTTCGATATTGGATAAACCTCTCACCAAATTTCTTCTCAAGATAACTCTCTTCCTCTTTAATAATCAAATAATAATATATAAAGAAAATAAGTGAATAGAAAGGTAAAAGATAAATCAAGAAAAAATTGGAAGCTAAAGTAAAACCAAAACCGACACAAAAATTACCCAAATACAAAGGATGGCGCGTAATACTATAGACACCTTCATCAAGCATATAATCGGCTTCCACCTCACTTCCCCTCATCCAGTCTGCCGCAAAACCCTGCGAAAAATAACGGATCAAAAGACCTGAAAAAACTACACCAAAACCCAGAAAGAAATTGAGCCGATTAAACGCTATGACTTTCAGCAAGAACAAAAAATACGGAACGGGCAAAAAGGATCTGTATTTAAAGAGAAATTTCCCCATAGTACTACCAATCAATTTTTTATTATTTTTTGTAAAAAAAATAAACCACAGAGCCCACACACCAACTCACCGAAATATTTTACCACAGATTTTTTATTTTGTTTTTCTAAAACCCAACCCAACACACCTGAATTAGCCACAGATTTACACTGATAAACACTGATACCCATCCCACCACAAATTCTGTTTTTATTGAAAAAAATTTTTTTTGATCCGTGCGTATCTGTGTTCATCCGTGGCTATTACTTTTTTATTTTTTTCTCTGTGTTCTCGGTGTTTTTTTCTTTTTTATTACAATTAATTACTCTGTGTCCTCTGTGGTTAATGTTTTTTAAAACCATTTTGATATTTGATTTTTAAAATTCTATCCTTAAAATCTTACTATTACTGCTTCTGTCAACAGCTCTTATAGCACCGTACTTTTCTTTTCTATCAACCTTAAACACAAACTTTTCCTCTTTCTCATCAAAAAGCTTATCAACTGCCCGGGCTCTCTTCCAATGCAGTTTCTGTGTTTCCGCAGTACTGTACATAACACTGAGAACAGTCGAAAGTTCATCCGTCACGGTACCCGATACCAGAACGCTGTCACCTATGAATTTTTTTTCTATTCCCTTTAAAATTGGTGGAGTATGATCAACTAAAAAAGAAGCCTTTTTTTCCGACTTAAGAGGACTGGGTTGATCCAAATCGTCCCGCGCAATTACTCTAACATAATAATTACCATCAGGGTAAACGGAAGTATTAAGAAAATAACTATTACCCAATAAATTATCTGTCATTTTAACCCAATCTTCCGAATCCCGGGAAACAAAAACATCAAACACCAATCGATCATTGTCCGGATCATCGACCTCCCAATATATACACCGAATCCCTTCCCCAACCACATAGGCATCCTCCGGAAGATGAAATCCCATCCTGTTAAGCCGTTCTCTTTCCTCCGGGGGTATAATTCCCATAAGAGCAGCACCCTCATCCATTTTACCTGTACCTATCTTGGGAGGTAAGACCTCTATTTTTTTTATCAGTGGAGGAGAATTCTGCTTTCCATAGGAAACCCTGACTCCCTTTAAATAAGTTCTATCTCCCTTTAATACCGCCTTCCATTGGATAAAAGGCTCTTCTATTTCAATATGTTTATCAATGCTTTCCCATCTACTCCAGGAAGAATCTACTTCTTTCTTCTTTCCCCCTCTTATAAAAAATCCGATATCTCCCTTACCTTCGTAGTCAAGATTACCCCATATAACCGAAACCCCTCCCTTAAACACAGAAGAAATATATTCTCCCTCTTTTAATTTTCTATTTGTAAATTTGTAAATCTTCGCCGGGTAACCAGTACCAATCCACATATCCCCATTAACATCCTGCAGTGCAGTTACCTTTGATTCGTCCAAGTCCGCAACTATACTAAAATCACTTTGGTGGAATTCTCCTATCTGCCCATCTTCCGACTCTCCGGCATAAAACTTACCGTTTGCCTCCTCTCCACACAATATAGGAGTACCTCCATAAACCTCATATTCTCTATTCTTCAAATAAAACTTAATACCTCCAACGGATTCGATCCCCTTTAATAACAGTCCCGAAACGCATAAAGTATCTCCAAGATAACCGAGCCCGTTTATCTCTTCAAATCCAGGATCGTAATAAATTTTTCCATCATGATTTCCATCTATCTTGTATACAAGACCCGGATTACTCGTACCTAAAAACAGTTCTTTCCCTTTTATTACCCATGCGGTAACAGAACTCGATTGCGTTTTATAATATTCCTTTAATTCTTTGTCATTTACCAGTTCATAGACTTTGCCTTCCGGACCGCTGCCGACTAAAAAGTTGCCGGCAAACTCAAACATGCAATAAATATTCTTAGCAGGAACAGATAAAGAGTCTATAATTTTTGAACCTTTTATAAAAAATAATTTTCCCTCGGGAGACAAACCTGCCACAAGAACAGTTCCCTTTTTACCTAAAGAAATCAAACTCCCTTCGCTCCTGAAAACAGTATCTATTTCTCCCCCGTTTTTCAATCGTACAATTATACCAGCACCGGATATGCTAAAATAAATATCCTTATCTATCTTGATTATATCGGAAACAAAACCGCTACTTTCCCAGGAAAATTCTTCTATTTTATTACCCACAAAAATCGAATCCGCCGTAATTGCTGACCCTTCAGAAAAACCTTTATAAAGAGAGTCACTTTCATACACCCATAGATACGCAAACGAAATCAAAAACAATACCATTCTACCTCCTTACTTCCACTACCTCTGAGCTCTCTCCACTTAGAGGACCATCAAACTGTATTTTCTCTTCACAAAGAGGATATAAATCATTGTAAATCCTTCTTTTTCCCTTTTCCATGACCATTCTAAGGCTCGGCGGAAGATTCTTGATTTCTCCGGCATCTGTATTTAAAGAAGCTCCCTTTTTATAAACCGATAAGATAAGCATATCAGGAGCCGGCAAAGAATTTAAAAAATCTCTCCACTCTGCAAAATAATCGAACTGGAAATTAAGCGGAGCCCTTCCCAACTCATAGCTCACATATTCATCTCTACCGGAAACCCTGAGCGTCAACTCACAGGGACTCTGCGGAACTTTAAAATTAAATGTAACGGTTGTATCGCTCTTACGATATCTGCTCAATACTACATTAATATTAATTTCTTCACCCAATTCAAATTTATTCTTTCCAATAATAAAATTCTTAACAAAAAATTCTTTTACTTCCGGCTCACTCGATAAATTCACAGAAACAGAATCAACTTGGACACCCTCAAATCTATTTCTCTGTATTTCCAGTAAAGGTTCTTTTACCCACTGATACAAATCTCTCTGAATCTCCACTCCACTCATAGCAACAGGAACCGAAATATTCCCTTCATTGGTCCAGATATTGAGTTTCCCGCTTACGGTAACACTTTCATACTGACCCATTTTTTCAATCCAGTTTGAAGATACAAGAAAAGGTGGAATAACGGGAAAAATACTCTCTTCAGCTGTAACCTTATATCTTTTCCGGAGATCTCCAATCTTAATCTTACAATCAATCATAGGAGGTTCGCCGCCTATGACAGCTTTTATTCCTGCACTTCCATCAAAAATTACTTTTCCAATTATATCTCCCGGGGTAACGAATTTAAAAGAAGTCGCAAGAGAAGGGAGATAAGTTAAAACTCCTCCCCCACAAAGTGGAAGCACAGAAGAACCTGTCGCATAAGCAGAGTGACCGAAAGCAAAAATCGTATCCCCAATTATCTCGGTTATCGTACCCATAGCGGAAATATTACCATCTCCCGAAATAAGAGTTACGCCGCAAACTCCTCCCGGCACCAATTTGGTAATATCTTTTGTCTCCCCTCCCAACACCATCTCTGAAACAGTGAAGTCAAAAGGAAGGGAATCCAACTCGGAAACTGAAGAAGCAGTAAAACCTGAAACAGTAAGCATCGGCTTTATTGGCGTAAAGTTTGAAGAGCCAACCGTCTTTTTCGCAGCCATTTTCTTCATTTCGGTAAAAGGAGTAATAAAGCAAATAGGTTCTTTTGAAAAAGTCCATCCAAACGCAATTGCGCCCAGCAGTTTCCCCTCTATATAAACAGGACTCCCGCTCATACCCGCAATAACACCAGCCTCATCCACAACCTCACCTTTTAATTTTGCAATTATAACATCTTGATCCAATTGGAAATCGGGAATTCTTCCTAAAATTTCAACTTCGATGGTATCTATCCTATTCCCTTCAAAAGTACTTAACGCTATACCCCTCATACCTTTTTCGACAGATTGGGAGCTGATCAGATCAAAGCTACAAAAAATTTGAAAAAACAGGAGTAAACCAATTAACACGTCAAACCTCTAAATACAACAGAGAACACGAAATTAATAATAGCCACTGATTTTCACGGATAATCACGTATTACCTCCCAGACCACCCAATTTTAATAGCACGCAGATTGTCGCAGATATACTCAGATTAAACCACACCCCTCCCACTATTTTTTGTGTTTTGTTTAAAATTAAATCCTGACAATCAGCGTTCATCTGCGTCCAATTATTCCGTGTTCATCCGTAGCTAATTCTTTTTTTAATTTTGACTTATCGCTTTCTATCATCCGGAGATTACGTTTATAACTTTTTTTCCGTGTCTTGTTCCAAAATCTACCTTTCCGGATTTTAAAGCAAAAAGTGTATCATCTCCACCCTTACCAACATTCCATCCTGGATGATATTTGGTTCCTCTCTGGCGTATCAGTATAGCTCCCGCCTGAACCTCTTCACCTCCAAATCTCTTAACTCCAAGAAATTTGGGTCCTGAATCTCGCCCATTCCGTGATGAACCAACTCCTTTTTTATGCGCCATTCCAATCCTCCTTTTTAAACAGTAGCTTACATTCTTCAGCTATTTACATTTATATTGTTCGATTTATTTCTTTGTTTTCTTAGCGCCTACGGTCGTTTTCTTTGACTTAGTAGTCTCTTTTTTTGTCACACTTTTCGTCTTTTTTGTCTTTCCCGTCGCCTTAATTGTTTTCTTAGCTGCCACAGTCGGCTCTTTTGCCTTGGTGGTAGTTTTAGTCGCTTTCTTAGTTTTAGTGATCGCCTTCTTTGTTTTACCAACCGCTTTAGTTTCTTTCTTAGCTACTGCGGTCTTCTTCTCTGTCTTATCCGTCGTTTTCTTAATCTTTTTATCCTTCGCTACTGTCTTTTTCTCTACTTTTATTTCCTCTTTTTCGCTTTTCTTTTTAGGCTTTAGCTTACCACCAAGTATAATATCTTTAATTTCTATCTCGGTATACATCTGGCGATGTCCCCTTGTTCTTCTGTATCGGTTTCTTCTTTTAAATTTGAAAACAATTATCTTCTTATAGCGACCGTGCTCGATAACTTCTGCTGCAATAGAAGCCCCCTCAATATAAGGCTGCCCAATCTTGGTATCTCCATTCTTAACAAGCAAAACCTTTTCAAAAGAAACTCTCTCCCCAATTTTCGTATCCAACCGGGGAATTTTCAACTTCTCTCCCGGACTCCCAAGATATTGGAATCCCTTAGCCTCAAAAACTACAAACATTAGAATCCTCCTTCAAGTTGTATCAATTACTTCCCTTGGGAATCGCACTTTCCTCTGGAATGAGATTTCCTTCCGGAACCACACCCTCTGGAGTAACTTCCTCTCGTACCCCTTCTTCAAAGGGTATACCTACTCTTCCCGGTAAATTTTCTCTTAATTTTTCCTCAATGCCGCCTTTATCAACTCTAACTTCCCTTGGAACTTTGAACGCGATTGTAGTTGAAGTTAGAAAAAAGAGAATTGCCAGTACAATGGTTACTTTACGTAAAAGCAAAGAAGCTCCCCTTCCACCAAAAAAAGAACCACCGCCTGCTCCGCCAAATACAGAACTCATACCTGCACCCTGAGACTGCTGCATAAGAATGACAAGAATCAAAAAAACCGAAAAAAACACATGTAGTCCCACTAAAAAACCTAACATTAAATCTCCTTTGCTATATTTATCATCTCTACAAAACCATCAACGTCGAGCGCTGCTCCTCCAATTAGAGCACCATCAATATCTTTCTGGGTAATAAATTCCTTCATATTATGTACTTTAACAGAACCCCCATAAATTATCCTGATTTCCTCCCCTTTAGCACCTAACTTTTCTCTGATAATAGAATGCATTTCCTCTGCATCTTCCGGATGAGGGGTTTTGCCAGTCCCAATCGCCCAGACAGGTTCATAAGCAACAGCAAGATCGCAAGCGTCATATTCGATTCCTAAGAGTCCCTCTTCTATTTGCTTATTTACAATCTCCTTTGCCTTCCCCTCTTCCCTTTCTTCTTCAGTTTCGCCTATACATATAACTACTTTCAACTGCTTTTGCAAGGCTTTCTCGACTTTCTTTCTGACTCCCGCATTCGTTTCACCAAAATAGGTTCTTCTCTCAGAATGACCTATTATTACCCACTCTACGCCAAGCTCTTTAAGGAAAACCGACGAAATTTCACCGGTATAGGCGCCTTCATCCTCCCAGAAAAGATTCTGAGCTCCAACGGAAATTCCAGTCCCCTCAAAGCTCTTCTTTGCCTCTACAAGAGAAGTAAAAGGAGGAGCAACGAAAACATCAACACCTTCTGTTGATGTTTTCTTCTCTTTAAAGCTATCCGCGAATTTAGCTGTCTCCGCTACACCCTTATTCATTTTCCAATTACCACCGATAAGTAACTTTCTCATCAAATCCTCCTCTACATTATTTTAAAAGCAGGCAATTCTTTGCCTGAAACGAACTCAAGCGACGCGCCACCTCCGGTAGAAAGATGGCTTACGGAAATATCGGAATCCTCAAAAACTTTATCAGTATCTCCACCCCCAACCACAGTAAATGCTCCTTTATTAGTTAATTCGCCAATCTCCCGCGCAATTTCCCACGTTCCTCTATCAAATGGAGGCACTTCAAAAACACCAACAGGACCATTCCAGAACAGAGTCTTTGAATTCGCGATTATCTTCTTATATTTTGCAACGGTACCGGGACCTATATCAACACCCATTTTTCCTTTTGGAATCTCGAAAGCAGGTGCAACAGACCACCGGGCAGAAGAATCAATCCTTTCGGCATAATCTATAACTATCATATCATCCGGTATGTGAAGATTCTTTCCCTGCTGCCGGGTAATCGAAATCGCTTCTTCAATTTTCCCGAATAAACTTTCCTCAAGAATAGAATCACCTACATTTCCACCTTTTACATGAATAAAACCAAAAGACATCGCTCCGCCAATCAAAATATCATCGACAATAGGAGCAAGGCCTTTAATTACCGGTATCTTTGTCTTTAGTTTTAAACCTCCAAGAACAACCGTAAATGGTGATTCCGGCTTTTCTAAAAGCTTTGAAAGCTGTTCTATTTCTTGCATCATTAAAAAACCCACAGCTTTATCGCACAAGAACTCGGCAACACCATAAGTAGAAGCATGTGCCCTATGAGCAGTAGCAAAAGCATCGTTTACATAAACATCACCAAGATTCGAAAGAAGCCTGGAAAATTCCTTATCATTTTTCTCCTCTTCGGGATAAAACCTCGTATTCTCTAAAAGAAATAAATCTCCTTTCTCAAGAGATTTGACTTTTTCCTCAACTTCTGTGCCTATAGTCTTTCCTATAAACTGAACTTCCGTACTTAAAAGTTCAGAAAGTCGCTGGGCTACGGGACGAAGCGAAAACTTCTCAACTACTTCCCCACCAGGCCTCCCCAAATGCGACATCATAATAATAGCTGCACCATTGTCAATCAAATAACGAATAGTAGGCAAACTCGCCACGAGCCTATTATCATCCTCTATCTTTCCACCCGAAAGAGGCACATTAAAATCAAAACGGCAAAGAACTTTCTTGTCCTTTACGTTAAGATCCTTAATAAAAGGAACTTTCTTCATAGAGATTTTCCCATCATAAGGGCTACGTCTATCATTCTCATAGAAAAGCCCCATTCGTTATCATACCAGGAAAGAACCTTAACGAGTGTTCCTCCGATAACTTTGGTAAACTCAGGATCGAAAATAGAAGAATGAGGATTACCTATAATATCCATAGATACAACGGGATCCTTCGAATATTCAAGAACTCCCTTAAGTTCACCTTCTGCATATTTCTTGAAAGCTGCATTTACGGAATCAACCGAAGCTTCTTTACTAACCTTACAAACGAAATCCACGACTGCGCCATCGGGTACAGGTGCACGAAGAGCGATCGCATCCAATTTCCCTTTTAACTCAGGAAAAACTTTCGTGGTAGCAATTGCAGCACCGGTCGTCGTAGGAATAATGGAAAGTGAAGCCGCTCTGCCTCTCCTCCAATCTTTTGCAGGTAAATCAAGTACTTTCTGAGAAGACGTATATGCATGAGCCGTAGTCATAAGACCCTGCTCTATACCAAATGTTTCATTAATAACTTTTACTACAGGAGCAAAACAGTTTGTAGTACAAGAAGCATTGGAAACAATGTCATGTTTTGCCGGATCATATTGATCATGGTTAACCCCATAAACGAGTGTAAAACCTGCATCATCTCCCTTAAACGGCGCAGAAACTATAACTTTTTTAGCTCCCGCTTTTAAGTGTTTATCTGCCATATCTCTCGTTCTGAAAATACCCGTAGCTTCAAAAACTATATCTGCACCAAGACTTCCCCAGGGAAGTTCTTCAGGTTCTCTCTCTTGTGTGAAAGGAACTTTTTTACCATTAATGACAAGAGAATTACCATCTACTTTAACATCGCCGTCAAATCTTCTGTGAACAGAATCATACTTAAAGAGATAAGCAAGATTATTAAGATCCGCAATATCATTTATACCAACAATCTCTATATCGTTTCTATTTATAACCTCTCTTAAGATACATCTTCCAATTCTACCAAAACCATTTACGCCAACTCGAACTGCCATTTAAAAACCCTCCTTTTAAACATTTTTACATTTCAACACTAAAACCAAAACCAAAAGCCAGATTATCCAATATATTTGAGCTACCGCGCATGTCAAAAACCGCATCTGTATCTTCATCATCATCTAAAACGCTGTTAAGAATAGCTGTAGCGATATGCGATACATCGTATTTAATAGGCAGATAAAACCTCAAATTATCTCTTTTATAACTAAGAGATAAACCCAGGGTTGCAGAAGGAATAATCGCCCAATCCCAATCTACTTCTCTGCCGCTGAGCATGAGAACACTTGCAGCAAGACCTATTCGAGCTTCAATAACGGGAACAGGTATCGGTATATTTGTATATAAACCAACTTTACTTAAAGAATAATCGGCAGGAAAGGCAAGTTTACCGGTAATACCCAGATTCATAGGCTCAATCACAAACCCAAAATTGAAACTGGACCCGCTAAAAGATAAACTGACATCATCATCAAACTCCGATTCTTCCTCGATAAGCATACTGTCAATTACAATAACAGCCCTGCCCGAAATCAGAGAATCCTGTACAATAGTAAGATTTGTTGAATCCACACTGACAAAACTATCAGGTAATTCGGAAACAACTGAAAAGTCCCAACTATAGCCGCCTAAAAGGTCGTAATTTGCTCCAAAATCAAATCCCCATGAAATTTTCAGAAAACCACCGTCGAAAATTGATCCAAGAGTAAGAACCGTATGTGTGGCTGATAACCCGGAGGAATAAATCTCACCGTTTGCGAGATCTTGATCAAAATCTATCGCAGCTGAGAAATCCTCAATTATCCAACTATCACCGTTGCCGTCTAAAACAACGGTATCCCTCACCTCAACCACGAAACTATCCATATGTGCTGCAAAACTACCCTCTCCCAGAATCCTGCAATTTTGAAATTTAAGACCCGTACCAAATCCCAGAGGGCCAACATTGACTCCTGCCCCAAGAAAAATCGGGACATCCGAATACTCGACCCTCAAAGGAACCGGATTATCTAAAGTAACAGCTCCCTTAAATAAAGGTTTTGCCCTTACCGTATCGCCATCGGGTATTTCGGAAAATTCTTCATGGGTAAACTCGAAAACATTATCTGCTCGAAGATCACCATAAATACTTCCACTTAAACTGGCTTCAACACCTAATTTATAACCGGATCCGTAAGAAATGCCTACACCAAACATTCCAATTCTTTTCGAAAAACCAATAAAATTAACTCCCCCCAAAGCATGATATTGTCCATACAATCGGCTTCCAGGATCAACAAGACCACTATTACTTACCGTATCATCATCACCTTCAATCTCAAAGGAAAAGGTATCGACATCGGTCGCGCTTACCCCCGCAAGGGAAAGGGAAGTAAAAAACTGCACATCAGGGGATCTACCAAGAGTAGCAGGATTCAATTCCGCACCGATAATGCCGAATCCGCTGGCAGGATTAAAAAAGCCCTGTTCAAGAAAGGAAAGATCTATCTCGTGTGAACTTCTATATATCTTAATATAATCTTGCCCCTCAATGTGAATAGCCGAAAAAAGTAAAAAGGATAAAAAAACCATAAACCCTCCTTTATATTAAGGATATGCTCTTCCCAGAGTCCTAGGAAAAGGTATTGTTTGCCGGATATGACTGATTCCACAAAGCCAGGCAATAGTCCTCTCAATTCCAAGACCAAAACCGGCATGCGGAACAGACCCATATTTCCTTAAATCAATATACCATTTGAAAGCGTCCTCCGGTAGTTTTCTTTCCTTTATTTCCTTCTTTAACTTCGCCTCTTCAAATTCTCTCTCTCCACCTCCCACAATCTCCCCATATCCTTCGGGAGCAAGAATATCAAAGGAAAGAGTTGCCTCCTCATTTCCGGGTTCTTTCCGCATATAGAAAGCTTTGATTTCTCTTGGAAAATGTGTTACTATTAATGGAGAATTATAATTCTTTCCAAGAACAGTTTCCTGGGGGGCTCCAAAATCTTCACCAACATTCATTGTCTCACCTAATTCGTTAACTTTTTTTACGGCATCTTCATACCTTATTCTGGGAAAAGGAGTCTTAATTGATTCAAGTAGAGATATATCCCTTTCAAGAACTTCTAATTCCCTTTTCCTATTATCTAAAACTCTCTTAATTAAATACTCAATCATACCACTAGCAAGCTCTATAGAATCATCCATATGAGCATACGCGATCTCCGGTTCTATCTGCCAGAATTCCGTCAAATGACGACGGGTTTTTGATTTTTCGGCTCTGAATGCCGGACCGAAACAATATACCTTTCCGAATGCAGCAGCAGTCGCCTCACAATAAAGCTGCCCACTCTGAGATAAATAAGCCGACTCACCAAAATAATCAACTTCAAAAAGAGTTGTCGTTCCTTCACAGGCAGAGGGAGTAAAAATAGGCGCATCAAGCCGCAGAAATCCTTTTTCCCACAAATAATCCTCAACAGCCTTTACCACTTCCGCTCTTATACGCAAAATAGCCCACTGCTTACTCGAACGAATCCATATATGTCTGTTTTGAAGTAAAAAATCAACACCATGAGATTTAGGAGTAATAGGATAATCTTCACTTCCTCCGACGAGTTCCACCGAACCTATAGAAAGTTCATAGCCGATCGGAGCTCTTTTATCTTCTCTAACCTTTCCTCTAACAATTATTGAACTTTCCTGATTCAAATTCTCCATAATAGAAAAACTTTCCGGCTCAGTATCATTCTCGGTAGCGACACCCTGAATTATCCCCGTACCGTCTCTAACCATCAGAAATCGTATCTTTCCGCTGGATCTCTTATTGTAGACCCATCCTCGGATTTCTACCTTCTTATCTACAAATTCTGCAATATTTTCTATATACGTACAATCCATAACTTTATTATTACTCCTTAAAAAACATAAATACCCCTCTACCCACTCTTTAAGCTTTAATTTAAAGTGGTTTCCGAGAGTTCTAATTTTATTGTTTTTCTTAAATTTCCGCTTCTATTTTTCATTCCTATATTATGCTACAATCAAGAAAAGTCAACACCTTTTCGCTCAATTTTTAACCACAAAGAGCACAAAGATAATAGGACGCAGATGATCACAGATTAAAAAGGATTTTTTTATTGTTTTACCAAATCCCAACCCCTAAATCCAAAATCCTAAAGATAGACAGGATTAACACGGATTTACAGGATTTCTTACTTTGTCCGACTTCTCAGTTATATCACCTTATGCATGAGCTCTCCCAAGTACCAAGAATTTTCAGGTTGACGGAAATTGGATTTCCATTATAATATTGATATGAAAATCATGGGACAATGCGCAAGAACAAACTATATTGTTACAAAAGTTGTACATTTAAAAAGACTGAACCACATGAGGTTTAATAAATTTATTTTATTAGCAACTCTGATATTTTCCAATTTATCCTATTCTCAGGAATTTAAGATGCCCGAAAGTGCCGTCTTCGACCCTTTAGCAAATCGATATTTTATTTCAAACTTCGGCGATGGAAGCATTATCCAGATAGACTCACTAGGAGAAAAAACGTACTTCAAAAAGGGATTATCAAAAGTACTTGGAATGTTAATATATGAAAATACATTATATGTCGTAGATAACCCAAAAACAATAAGAGGATTTGATATTACAGACGGAAGTATTAAATTAGAAATTCAGATAAACGAAGCGTTGTTTTTAAATGACATCACATGCGATGATTCAGGGTTTCTATATGTAACCGATAGCCAAGGAACCACTGTCTTTAAAATCAACATTACCTCTCAAACTTATTCGCTTTTTGTAAGAACATCAGAAGGTCCAAATGGAATTATTTACGATAAATCGAAAAACAGACTTTTAGTATGCTACTTCAGGGAAAAAGCGCCAATCGATAAAATAAATCTTAAAGATTTAACGATCTCAACACTTGTATCAACAGAATTTACCAACCTCGACGGATTAACTTTGGACAAGGGTGGTAATTGTTACGTTTCGGCATGGGGGCCCGGAAGTTTTGAAACCGGATTTAAAAAACAGGGTACAATTTACAAATATGACAATTCATTCAAAAAAGAACCTACAATTGTGTCGACCGGACACTATGGCCCCGCGGACATCTATTTCAACAAGGAGAAAAACGAACTTGTGATACCTTCACTTTTATCCGACACCGTAGAAATTATATATTTAAAGCGTAATTGAGGAACTACCATAGTAACCCTTAAAATGTAAAAAGGAGAACAATATAGATGTCGAGAAGAACTTTTCATATCATCATTGCTAGCATATCTGTATTCATATTATTAATGCCCGTCCAGGCACAAGACTCTAAGGAGTTTACGAAGGAAATGGAATCGTTGAACGAGAAATTGCAGAATTGCGGTGAAGATCTTGACTGTTTAACCCGCGTGGCTAAAGAATTCGAAAAACTTCAAGCAGATCTTAAGGCAGAAATTCCGGTAGCTCAAACTCGTATCCCGGTTATTGTTAAAATAAGGAATATGAGCGAATCGAAACAAATGAGTGAAGAAAGGGGGCGGAAATATGTAGGAATTTACTGGATTTTTGAGTACGAAGCAGAAGAGAACGGGTTTCTGGAATACAATGACAATTTTCAAAACTTCTATCTTTAAGTACCTGCTACGTCATGGTCCATTCGTGGTACCGAGCAACCTCAGAAATGGAAGATCTTGAAAACTTCGGGTTACTTTCAAACTCTAGACTTGGAAGGTAGATTGATTAAATACACAGACGGCAATTTCCTTGACATTATTTCAGACAACAAAACCTTTATATTTAAGATCTTTTCCCCAACCTATATTAATGAACCTTCTAAACCCGATTTAGTCCCTTCAGACTTTCTACATAATCCGAATTTCACAAATATAGATTTCAGGCCTATTAGCATATCAGTTCCTAATAGTGGCTACTCTGACCGTATACAGTCTTATATACCTGAGGAATTTAATTTTAATAATTTGATGTATTGTAGCATACTAAGCCCTATGAACTTCATTGTTACACCGGAAATAATAAAGTCGGCTCTGAACAATGGGATATGGCAAAAAACATTTAAGTGGGAGAACAGATGGGAAAATGGCAGTTATCACACCAATGAACTGTCCGTAACAATTGAATTCGAAAAGACACCCGGGGTGCTCAGTGTATCGCCGCCTGAGGATTTCAAGTCAGCAGGACCAGACGAGACAGACAGATTTCTACCGACGAACAAAACCTACACGCTTCGTAACAGCGGAGGTAGTCCTATAAAATTTAGTGCCTCTAAAAATCAAAGCTGGTTACAACTCTCAGTTACTTCCGGCACTCTAAAACCAAAGGAAAGCATTCAAGTAACTGTGTCTATAGATGAAAGTGCCGACAAATTAAAAGCTGGCGAATATACGGACGTACTAACCTTCACCAATTCTACCAACGGCAAGGGCAATACTACAAGAAAAGTTACTCTGGATGTCGGAGAAATACAGGTTTGGACTGTAAAACTAACGGGTCAGGAAACCGATGATATGGGTGGTAAGAAGATGTATGTCAAAATGGAAGACGTCTGGAAAAACGTTACGGTAGATTATGGTGTACGGTTTGATTATAAAATGGTGGTCAAATTTACAATAAAGAAAGAAAAAGGAGTCTGGAAATATAAAACGGGCGTAATAACCGATGCAACCGTTGGCTATTCCAATGTTTTTGATCCCACTGTATTCTATGTTAGCAAAACAAATTGTCTCAATTGTGCGGATGTACCAAATCTGAAAGGTACGCACATAAACGGATATGTTTCCGACAATACTGTAAGACTTTCCTGGCCGCCTGTAGTAACCAAGGTTACCGTAGAAAACAGCCTCAAATTAAAATTCGATTCTAAAGAAGAATCTCATAAAAAAACCAGTAACAATTATTTTGAATCTTCTGAATTTTTCCATAGAGCTTCAGACTTTTACTTTCCGCTAAAAGATGGTGAAGAAAAGAAAATTCCAATCATCAAAGAGAGTTCAAAACACCGGTTTAAATTAGATAAAAGAAAACCAATAAGTATTTATTACAGGTATTTCCCAAGAAGAATTAAATAAGACAAGAATAACAAAAAAATGGAGTAAGCCCTTAAAATATGAATGAAGTAGATAAACCATATAACTTAACAAAAAAGGAATGAAAATGAAATTAAAAATCGGAATAATATTTCTTCTCGTTTTTTCATCGGATCTGATCTTATCTCTGATAGCATCGATTTTTTCGCCTCTTGAAGACATTAGCAATGCGATAAGTGTTCTCACGTTAATTTTTGTTCTATTTATGCTAATTTACTCTCTCTGCGGTAAAATAAAACCAAAGAAAATATTTCTGGCATTGACTTCCTACTATTTAGCTATGAGCTTTATAGGAACTATTTTAGGCGTTATCTTAACATCAAGATACGGCCGTGCTATCAGCACACAAGACATATCTATGTCATTCCTCTTAAAGGAATTTCCGTGGTTTAATACCGTCCATTGGATTCTTATGATAGTGTGGCTTATGTTAACCACCTGGGGAATTACCGAATATAAAAAATATGAAAGCCAATAAAAAACAAAAACTTCGTTTTCTTTGCGTGAATTATAGTTACGGGTTTCGAGTTTTGTGTTTAAAATTTTGTGTTAAAAAAAAGAAATATAAACTTTGTGTACTTTGTGTGAGATATTAGTTTTTGGGGTAGTGATGATACTCTGGATTCGCATCTTCCACTTTAATTTTCCTTGACGTGGCAGGCGAATATAGTTATACTTATAACATTATCACAAAAAGGAGGAGGTATGTATCTATTACGAAAAATTGTATTTTTAAGTTCAATACTATTCTTTACGGTTTCAGGGTTTTCTCAGATTTCGGTTGTTGATACTATTTTTCTTGGACCGAGAGCAGGGAATGGAGAAGGTCCTATGGCAGTTGACGTAAACTCGCAAACGAATAGGATCTACGTGACAAATCAGTATAGCGATAATGTATCCGTAATCGATGGTTCAGGGGATTCTGTTGTCGCTACTGTTGGGGTTGGAGGTAATCCAATGGGAATTGGTGTGAACTCGCAGACAAACAGGATCTATGTGGCAAATTATTTTAGCGACAATGTTTCAGTAATCGACGGTTCCGGGGATTCTGTGATTGCTACGATTGGGATTGGGAATGGTCCGTGGGGAGTTGGCGTAAACTCACAGACAAACAGGATCTATGTGGCTACTCCTGGTAACGACAGTGTTTCCGTAATCGATGGGTCGGGAGATTCTGTGATTGCTGTGATTGGGGTTGGAAATGGGCCTCGGGGAGTTGGTGTAAATCCGCAGACAAACAGGATCTATGTGACAAATGAAAATGGCACTAATGTTTCAGTGATCGATGGTTCCGGGGATTCTGTGATTGCGACTATTGAGGTTGGAGGTGGACCGTGGGGAATTGATGTTAACTCTCAGACAAACAGGATATATGTGGTCGCAGGTGGTGTTAAAGTAATCGATGGTTCCGGGGATTCTGTAGTTGCGACTATTGGGGTTGCAGTTGGAATGTTTGGGATTGGCGTTAACTCTCAGACAAACAAGATTTATGCGGTAAATAGCGTTAGCGATAGTGTTTTAGTAATCGATGGTTCCGGGGATTCTGTGATTGCTACGATTGGAGTCGGAGATTGGCCGGAGGGAGTCGGTGTAAATCCACAGACAAACAAGATCTATGTGGCAAATAACGATGACGACAATGTATCCGTAATCGATGGTTCCGGGGATTCTGTGGTTGCGACTGTTGTGATCGGAAATTATCCCGAGGGAGTTGGCGTAAACTCGCAAGAAAACCATATCTATGTAGCCAGTGTGAATTACGACAGTGTTTTCGTAATCGATGGTTCCGGGGATTCCGTTATTGCTGCGATTAAGGTTGGGGATTATCCCCGGGGAGTTGGAGTGAACTCGCTGGAAAACCGTATCTATGTGTCAAATCTTTTGAGTGGAAATGTATCAATAATCGATGGTTCCGGGGATTCTGTGATTGCGACAATTGGGGTTGGAGCTGGACCGAGGGGGATTGGTGTTAACTCTCAGACAAACAGGATTTATGTGGCAAATAGCGGTAGCAACAGTGTTTCCGTAATCGATGGTTCCGGGGATTCTGTGATTGCTACTATTGGTGTTAAAAATTATCCTTTGGAGATTGGCGTAAACTCAAAGACGGACAGGGTCTATGTGGCAAATGACGGTAGCGACAGTGTTTCCGTAATTGATGGTTCCGGGAATTCTGTGATTGCTACGATTGGGGTTGGAAATGGGCCTCGGGGAGTTGGAGTAAATCCACAGACAAACAGGATATATGTGGCAAATTATGTTGACGACAATGTATCAGTAATCGATGGTTCCGGGGATTCTGTGATTGCTACTATTGGTGTTGGGGATTCTCCCTGCGAAGTAGGCGGAGTAGTTGGTGTAGATACGCTAACAAACCGTATATATGTAGCGAATAACGGTGATAGTAGTGTTTCCGTAATCGATGGTACAGGTGATTCGGTGTTTACAACGATTACGGTTGGAGATGGCCCCATTAGTGTCGGTGTAAACTCACAGACAAACCGTATATATGTTAGTTGTTATAACGGCGGTGCAATCTGGGTTCTTTACGATGAAGATGCAGGAGTTGAAGAATTTATTCTTAATCCGGACGCCTTAAGCTTGAATGTTACTCCTAATCCTTTCAATAGAACAACTCAATTGGTTTTGAATATCCCTGCTGATAGCAGGGGAAAAAGTGTTGAGTTCTCGATTTATAATTTAAGCGGAAGACTGGTGAAAAAGTTTTCGAATATAAATAGTGCTTCTTATCCTATTACTATTACATGGGATGGTAAAGCCGACGAAGGTGAGCCCTTAAGCTCAGGTTTATATTTCGGTGTTCTTAAGTGTGGAAACGACCAAATACAGAAGAAAATGATTATGATAAAATAAGGAGTAGAGAATAGTTAGAAGTTGGAATAAAAAAATAATTTAGTGTCTTCAGTGTGTTTCGTGGTTAAAAAAAACTTTGTGATCTTTGTGTCTTTGTGTGAGATTATTTTAGGGTGGTGAGTTGGGTTTTAAACAGCAAAAAAGATCTCTGTGCTCTCTGTGTGTTCTGTTTTTCTCTGTGTACTCTGTGGTAAATGTTTTTTTTGAATTTTTATTTGTAATTTTACAATTTGATATTTGATTTTTACATTTTAGCGGCTTTGCCGCTTAGTATCCCCGAATACTATCGAGTTCCTTTTCCATAACTTTTTCGGGTACCGGCTGATATTTTTCAAACTGCATGAAATGAACACCTCTTCCGCTCGTAAGAGAACGTAAGGCAGTGGCATAACCAAATAGATTCGCAAGCGGCACAAGTGCTTCGACTATCCCCAGGTCACCTATATGGTCAACGTGTTTTACTTCACCTCTTCTTGTATTAACATCATCTAAAATAGTTCCGAAATATTCGTTTGGGACAGTAATCTCTACTTCCATAATAGGTTCCAAAAGCACAGGATTTGCTTTCTTATATGCGCTCTTAAAAGCCCTTGAGGCTGCTATTTTATATGCAATATCTGAAGAATCTACTTCATGATAAGAACCGCCTGTCAAAGTAACGTTTCCTCCCAAAACCTCAAACCCGCCAAGACTTCCCGAATACATCGCTTCCCGTATTCCCTCTTCAATTGCGCCCAAAAATTCTTTCGGCACCTCATGCACCTTAGCTTTATTTATAAATTCAAATTCTTCAGCTGGCTCCAAAGTTAACATAACATCGCCGTACTGTCCTTTGCCACCACTTTGCTTTATAAATTTTCCCTCAGCACTAGCCTTCTGGGTTATGGTTTCCTTATAAGACACTCTGGGCGTCCTCACCCTTGTTTCAACTTTGGATTCTCTTTTAAGCCTCTCCATAATGACTTCAAGATGAAGCTCTCCCATACCGTAGATTAAAGTTTCACCGGTATCAGGATCCTGCTTAACCATAAACGTAGGATCTTCTTCATGAATTTTATTCAAGGCAAAAATAAGTTTCTGCTGATCGGCAATAGTCTTCGGAGAAACACTGGTAAAAATTACAGGTTCCGGTAATTGTAGGGGCTCAAAAAGAACCGGTCTTTTTGGATCAGTCAACGTATGCCCGGTTGCAACATCTGAAAGTCCAATAAAAGCCGCGATTTCTCCCGCCTCAATAGAACTCACTTCTTTTCTCTTATCAGCATGAATAAGAATAATTTTAGAAAGTCTCTCTATTTTATTCGAATTAACGTTTAATATCTTATCTCCCTTATGTACTTTCCCCGAATAAATTCTCACGAAAGATAATTTACCATGAGGATCCGATATTATCTTAAAAACAAGCCCGCTAAACGGCTCCCCGGAATCGTTCTTTCTCACTTCTTTCTCACCGGTTTTCGGGTTTTTACCCTCGGGCGGAGGAACATCAAGGGGAGAAGGCAGATAATCCACAATAGCATTCATAACTTTTTGTACTCCAATATTCTTGAGGGCAGTACCGCCAACAACCGGGAAAAAGTCAGCTTTAATAGTACCTTTCCTTATTGCTCTTTTTAAAATAGCAGGTTCTATTTCTTCTTCTTTAAGAAATTTTTCCACAACCTCATCATCATAGAGACTCACTCTATCAAGGAGTTCCTTCCTATATTTTTTAGCTAAATCGGAATATTCTTCCGGGATCGGTACTTCTTTAAAAACAAGACCTTTTTCATCTTCCCACACCCAGGCCTTCATATCCACAATATCAATCACACCTTTAACTTTCTCTTCTAAAAAAAGAGGCAAATCAAGGATTAAAGGCGTTACTTTAAGTCTATCTTGCATCATTTCCACAGTTCGAAAAAAATCCGACCCTTTTCTATCTAACTTATTTATATATGTAATTCTTGGAAGATGATATCTATCTGCCTGTCTCCAGACAGTTTCGGACTGCGCCTCTACCCCTTCTACACCACTAAATATAACTACTCCACCATCAAGAACCCTTAGACTTCTTTCAACTTCTATCGTAAAATCAACATGTCCGGGTGTATCTATTATATTTACCCTTTTCCCCTTCCAGTAAATAGTAGTCGCGGCGGAAGTGATAGTAATACCACGTTCCTTCTCCTGGTCCATATAATCCATAACAGTAGAGCCTTCATCAACCTCCCCAATACGATGAACTCTTCCGCTATAAAAAAGGATTCTCTCGGTTAAAGTGGTCTTTCCCGCATCAATATGAGCTATTATTCCAATATTTCTAATATCAGGGATATCAACCCATTTACTTGAATCATAACTTCGAGGCATTAAAAATTCCTAAACGATTAATATAAATATAAGAGCGTTACCAACCGAAATGCGCGAAAGCCTTGTTGGCTTCAGCCATCCTATGAGTATCCTCTTTTTTCTTGTATGCTGAACCTTCTTTTCTGGAGGCTGCGATAAGCTCGTTACAGAGCCTATCTTTCATCAAATATTCTCCCCTACTTCTCGCGGCCTTTACCAGCCACTTGATACCAAGTGAAAGTTTTCTACCGGGTCTCACTTCCATCGGAACCTGATAAGTCTGTCCGCCTATTCTTTTAGGTCGTACCTCAACCATTGGCTTTACATTATTAACAGCCTGATTAAAGACATCAATACCCTCTTTTCCTGTACGTTCCGTAATGAGATCGATTGCACCGTAGAAAATACTCTCTGCTACGCTTTTCTTGCCTTCGTACATTAAATTATTCACAAATTTCGATACAAGCTCAGAATGATACTTATAATCAGCAGGTATTTCTCTTACCAGAGCTCTTCTTCTTCTCATTTTCCCTCTCCTGTACTGCTTTTAGGTTTTTTTGTCCCATAGCAAGAACGGCTATTTTTTCTATCTTCAACACCTGTTGAATCATAGACTCCCCTCACAATATGATACCTGACCCCAGGCAGATCTTTAACTCTACCTCCTCTAACCAGAACTATAGAATGTTCCTGCAAAGTATGACCTTCACCCGGGATATACGCAGTAACAACTTTTCCGTTAGAGAGTCTAACTCTAGCCACCTTACGGAGAGCCGAATTCGGTTTTTTGGGAGTAGTCGTATATACCCTTAAACATACTCCCCTTTTCTGAGGGCTGCCATCAAGAGCCGGTGACTTTGTTTTCTTCTTAGCTTTTGCTCTTCCTTTTCTTACTAATTGATTTATTGTCGGCATACGAACCTCCTATGCTCTTTTTGCTTCTTCTGTTGTTTCTTCTTCTTTATATTTTAACTCTATTTCACTAAAATCTTTAAATCCTGTACCTGCGGGAATCTTCCCTCCTATTATAACATTTTCTTTTAATCCCTTAAGATAATCGGATTTTCCCTGTAAAGCGGCGTTCAAAAGTACCTTGGTAGTATGTTGAAAAGATGCCGCTGCTATAACCGAATCGTGGGATAGGGAAGAGTGTGTAATACCAAGCAGCAATGGTTCGAAAATCGCAGGTTGTCCTCCTTCACCGGTAACTTCCAGATTGACTTCCTTAACTTCCTTAGCGTCCATAACCTGTCCTTCCAGGAATGTAGTATCTCCACTTTCAGCAATTCGTACCTTTCTGAACATCTGACGGACAATTATACCTATATGCTTATCATCTATATTGACTCCCTGCATTCTGTAAACTTCCTGAATTTCATTCAGCAGGTATTGCTGTGCCGCTATTACACCCTTTACCCGAAGCACATCATGGGGATCAACAAAACCCTCGCATAGCTTATCACCAGCTTCTACCCTCTGACCTTCATGAACCATAAAATACTTACCATAAGGAACTTTATACTTTCTTTTGTCTTTATCAGATTCGACATAGATAATTCTCTTTCCCCTAGAGACCTTACCAAAACGGACAATTCCGTCTATTTCCGAAATTATAGCTTTATCTTTGGGAGATCTGGCTTCAACCAGGGCTTCCACTCGTGGAAGTCCTCCCGTAATATCCTGAGTACGTGCAATATCACGTGGTTTTTTTGCCAAAAGAGAACCAACCTCTACTTTAGCTCCATCATTAATAAACAGATAAGATCCTCTGGGAATCGGATACTCAGCCACTTTTTTATTACCCGATCTAATCTCAATAGTGGGAAGATATTTACTCTTAGAGCCATAAACCAACATCCTTTGCCTCTTCCCGGATTCATCTACCATTTCCTTAAGAGTAATTCCTTCTTTAATATCAATAAATTTGATCTTACCCTCTTTCTCCGCTATTATCAAATTAGAATATGGTTGATACTCGAAAAGAACCGCTCCTTTTTCAACTTCATCTCCATCGTTAATTTTAAGTATTGATCCATAAGGAATTTTATACTTTAACTTTCCCTCGCTATGAGTTAAATAAAGGTGAGAATTCCTGGAAAGGACAACCATCGGTTTTCCCTTAACATTCTTATAAATCAAAGCCTTTGCAAACGTAATTTTCCCATCTTTAGGCGATTTCTGATAAGACTCGGCAGCTTCACCCGATGCTATTCCACCAACATGGAAAGTTCTTAAAGTCAACTGTGTACCAGGTTCTCCGATGGATTGAGCAGCGATAACCCCAACCGCAGTTCCTATTTGGACTAGTTTCCTGGTCGAGAGATCTCTACCATAACACCTCTGACAAATACCCGTTTCCGATTCACAGGTAAGAACAGAACGATTTCTGACAGACTCTACACCCGCCTCTTCAATTTCCCTGCCTATGTCTTCATCAATCCACTCGCCAGCTTGTACAATAATTTCACCTGTTAGCGGATGAATGACATCATCAGCGGTATAAGAACCTTCGATTCTGTCAACAAGAGACTCAACAACTTTCCCTCCTTCGACAAGTGCCGATACATCCACACCCATAACCGTACCACAATCTTCTTCAGCAACAACGACTGCTTGAGCTACATCAACCAATCTTCTGGTTAAATAACCTGCCTCAGCAGTCTTAAGCGCCGTATCGGTAAGACCTTTTCTCGCTCCATGAGAGGAAATAAAATATTCCATCTCATTCAATCCTTCTTTAAAGGAATGAAGTATGGGAGTTTCAATGATCGCCTGGGAAGAAAGTTTTTTCTGAGGCTTAGCCATCAATCCTCTTAGCCCGCAAAGTTGTCTTATTTGATCCATATTGCCTCTTGCACCGGATCTGCTCATCATATGAATAGGATTGAAACCTTCTCTATCAATCATTAGAGATTTTTCTATTTCTTTCTCGATTATCTCCGTAGCTCGAGTCCATGTGTCAATAACTTTATTATACCTTTCTCCTTCTGTAATGACACCCTGTACCTTATGCTGCTTTTCCGCCTCCAGTACTTTTCTCTGAGCATCTTCTATAATCTGTTCTCTCTCTTTGGGAATAATCATATCGGTAAGACCAATGGTTAGACCCGAACGAGTCGCAAATTCAAATCCAAGTTCTTTAACCTCATCGAGAAATTCTGCTGTCTTATCCATACCAAGTTTTTTATAACATCTCAATATTAGATTTTTTAGTTCTTTACTCTCCAAAGGCTGATTGACCCATCTAAGAGGTTCGGGAACTATTTCATTAAATATAACCCTTCCTACGGTAGTCTCAAGCCAAGCATCCTTATACATAAGATTAATCCAATCATGAAGTCCGACTACTTTCTCTTCATACGCACAAACAACCTCTCCGATATTCCCAAAGAAACGTTCTATCTTTTTTTCTCCCTGACGTTCCTGTGTAAGGTAATAAACCCCGATAACTATATCTTGAGTAGGAACCATTAAAGGTACCCCATTGGAAGGAGAAAGGATATTTCTGGATGACATCATAAGAAAATAACTTTCCAACTGCGCATATGAAGACAACGGAACATGCACTGCCATCTGATCACCATCAAAATCAGCATTAAAGGGAGGACAAACCATAGGATGAATACGTATTGCATTTCCCTCTACAAGCTTAGGCAGAAATGCCTGAATAGAAACCCTGTGCAAAGTAGGGGCACGGTTTAAGAGAATCGGATAACCATCTACAACCTCTTCCAATAAATCCCATGCTTTTGGATCATTTGCTTCTAGCACTCTCCTTGCCTGTCTTATCGAATCAACAACTCCCGACTCTTCCAATTTTCTAATAATAAAAGGCTTGAAAAGTTCTTTAGCCATTTTCTTCGGGAGACCGCATTCATATAATTTTAAAGTGGGATCCACTGTAATGACAGATCTTCCGGAATAATCAACCCTCTTACCCAAAAGATTCCTTCTAAATCTTCCTTTTTTACCTTTTAAGGAATCGGTTATAGATTTAAGTGGCCTATTTCCTCTACCGGTAATAGACCGGCTTAATCTTGCGTTATCAAGCAAAGCATCTACCGATTCCTGAAGCATTCTCATCTCGTTTCTGAGTATCGTCGGAGGAGCATCAATTTCTATCAAATTTTTAAGCCTGTTATTTCTCGTAATCACTCTCCGGTAAAGATCATTCACATCAGAGGTAGCAAAAACTCCTCCTTCAAGAGGGACCAGAGGCCTAACATCGGGTGGAATTACCGGTAGGACTCGCAGGACCATCCACTCCGGCTTATTACCTGATTTGAGAAATGCTTCTATTATAGAAAGCTTCTGCAATAATTTTTTCTTTTTATGCTTTGAACCAACGGATTTTATTTCTCCTTTTAGTTCTTTGGATATTTTCCCAAGATCCAACTCTTTTAAAAACTCATAGATACCATCTCCTCCCATCTTGGCAACAAACGCTCCCTTATATTTCTCTTTCAAACCTACGTATTTTTCATTGGAGATAACCTGTCCCTTCGTAAGAGGAGCATCACCGGGGTCTATCACAATATAAGATTCGTAATATAAAATTCTTTGAAGATCTATTTTCTTTAAACCAAGCAATTTACCTATAATACTCGGATTAACCTTGTAATACCAAATGTGTACGACAGGAACCACCAATTCGATATGCCCCATTCGCTCCCTTCTTACGCTGGACTTTGTGACCTCAACCTTACATCTTTCGCAGATATGCCCTTTATATTTTGGTCCTTTGTACTTACCGCAGTTACACTCATAATCTTTAACCGGTCCAAAAATTCTCTCACAGAACAACCCACCCATCTCGGGTTTCTGGGTTCTATAATTTATAGTCTCAGCCTTCTTAACCTCGCCATGAGACCAGGACAATATTTTCTCCGGATAAGCAAGAGAAAACCTTATAAGGTTAAAATGTTTTGGAAATCCTTCTTTGAATCTCCCCTCGTTAAATTTCATATTTCTCCTCCTCACCTTTCCTAAGGAGTTCAACATTCAAGGCCAAACCTTTCAACTCTTTAACAAGCACATCAAAGGAAGTCGGCACTCCCGGTTCCGGTGGGGGATCTCCCTTCACTATTGCCTCGTAAGCCTTATTTCTTCCTTCCACATCATCAGATTTTATAGTAAGCATTTCCTGCAAGGTATGAGCAGCCCCATATCCTTCCAACGCCCATACCTCCATCTCACCAAACCTCTGCCCGCCATACTGAGCTTTTCCTCCAAGCGGCTGCTGGGTGATTAACGAATATGGACCGGTAGCCCTGGCATGATGTTTGTCCTCAATCATATGATATAGTTTCATTAAATACATATAGCCGACAGTTATTTTTTGATCGAAAGGTTCACCTGTTCGCCCATCGTAAAGTGGAACTTTACCATCTTCGGGAAGACCAGCTTTTTTCAATAATTCTCTTATCCTTTCAATAGAAACTCCTTCGAAAATAGGACTTCCCACCTCTATATTTAACTTATCTGCAGCCCAACCAAGATGGGTTTCCAAAATTTGCCCTACATTCATTCTCGAAGGAACACCTAAAGGATTAAGTACAACATCTACAGGGGTACCATCCTCCATGAAAGGCATATCCTCTTCCGGTACCACTGCAGCAATAACACCTTTATTACCATGTCTTCCGGAAACCTTATCTCCTATCGATATTCTCCTACGCTGACCTATATAAACTTTAATCATCTTATTAACGCCCGCAGCCAACTCATCACCTCTTTCTGCAACCTTGAGAGCGTTTTCCATTTCTTTCTCTGTCTTCTTAATCAGTTGATCTACCTTTTCAACAAAATCTTTTATTTTCGGATAGACTTTCAAATCTACCCGTTGCTCCAATTTTTCCAAATGTTTATCTTTGATTACCTGATTTTTTCTAACTAATAATTTTTGCTTTTTTCCCTTTTTTGCATCTATAAAAATCGAATCTTTAGCTTTTTTTCCGAGAAGTTCTTCTCGAATAACCGAAATTTTCCTCTTTTTAAGTTCATGTATTCTGTTATCATATTCCTCTAAGATTTTATCTATGTTAACCTTACGGACGTTCCTTTCTAGAATCACGGTGCCAATAACCACACCATGCACATCAGAAGGCACCCTTAATGAAGTATCTTTAACATCTTCGGCTTTTTTACCGAAAATTGCCCTCAAAAGTTTTTCTTCGGGCGTCAGTTCTGTTTCTCCCTTGGGAGAAATCTTCCCTACGAGAATATCGTCTTCTTTAATTTTCGCCCCAATTCTAACTATACCTTCTTTATCAAGATTAGATGCGCCTTCTTCAGAAACATTTGGGATTTCTCCGGTCGTTTCTTCCGAACCCAACTTCGTATCTCTAACCTCACAAGTATACTCCTCAATATGATACGACGAAAAAACATCCTCTTTTAAAAACTTCTCTGAGACCACTATTGCATCTTCATAATTCCAACCAAAATACGGCATCAAAGCAACTAATACATTCTGCCCAAGTGCAAGTTCACCGTTACAGGTTGCTCCTCCATCTGCAATAACTTCTCCCGCTTTTACTTCATCACCTTTCTTAACAATTGGTTTCTGATTAACACAAGTATCCTGGTTCGTTCTTTCAAATTTTCTAAGATGGTAAACATCATAAGGGTCTACTAAGAAAGCTCCTTTAGTTTTTATCCATACTTCATCAGCTGTTACTTTATGAACGACTCCATCTCTTTTAGCAAGAACTACCGCACCGGAATCCCTTGCAACTTTCTCCTCTATTCCAGTCCCAACAAGAGGAGCCTCAGGTTTTATAAGGGGAACCGCTTGCCGCTGCATATTTGAACCCATTAAAGCCCTGTTGGCATCATCATGCTCTAAAAAAGGAATAAGAGAGGTAGAGACAGAAACGAGCTGCTGAGGCACAAGATCTACATAATCAACTTCCTCTCTTTTTATGATAGGATAAGTATCTCTACGCCTCACCATAATATAATCATTAACAATTTTACCTTTCTTGTCTATCTCTAAATTTGCCGGAGCTATAGTGTACTTGTCTTCTTCATTTACGTTTAAATACTCGACCTTGTTAGTTATAACACCATTTTTAACTTTCCTGTAAGGAGTTTCGATAAATCCATCCTCATCTATTCTTGAAATAGCAGCAAGTGATGTTATAAGTCCTATATTTGGTCCTTCAGGTGTTTCAATCGGACAAATGCGGCCGTAATGCGAATAATGTACATCCCTTACTGCGAAACCTGCGGTATCTCTGGTAAGACCACCCGGGCCAAGAGCCGACAGTCGCCTTTTATTTGTAAGCTCAGCTAAAGGGTTTGTCTGATCCAAAAACTGAGAAAGCTGTCCGGTGGCGAAAAACGAATTCAAAACCCCTTTGATTTGTCTGGAGTTTATAAGCTCTTGAGGAGTTATTTCGATATCCTCCGAAACAACCATTCTTTCGGTAATGGTTTTGGCCATCCTGCGGAGAGCTACACGAAATTGATTCTCTAATTGTTCTCCAACAGTCCTGATCCTCCTATTTCCAAGATGATCTATATCATCTTCTTCTTTCTTTTCATCTGCCAGATCCATTAATCCTTTAACAACATTTATAAAATCTTCGGCAACAAGACAAAGTATATTCTCGTCAACATCTTGATTTAATTTCCTATTCAAAACATGCCTTCCGACTTTGGAAAGGTTAAACCTGGCAGGGTCAAAAAAGGAAGAATTAAAATAATCCTTGGCAATTCTCAAATTAGGAGCATCCGTACCTCTAAGATAACGATAAATCTCAAGCATTGCTTCTCTGCCATTTTTTGTCTTATCCTTCTTAAAAGCATTTAACACATAATCAATTGTTTTCTTTTCAACACCTAAAGACACTGTAATTTCTTTAAGCCCGACTTCTTTGATCTTCTTAATGTTATCCTCTTCTATCTTATACCCTGCCTGAAGTATAACTTCTCCCGTATCCTCGGAGACAATATCTTTAGCAAGAATTCTGCCTAAAGTTTTCTTACCAAACTTAATCTCCTCGGTTTCAAAGAAAAGCGAAAGTATTTCTTCTGCACTATTCCATTTCCCCTCAACCGTTTCAAGCAACTCATTAATTTCTTTTATACGGTTTATATGTTTTTTATCATACCCTTTCTCTCTCAAATGTTCGATTAGTTCTTTTTTTTCCTTCTCAAGCTCTTTAATATCTTCAAGATACCCCAGCGCTTTAACGAGAATTGTTATCGGGAAGTTACGTCTACCATTTAAATTGACTTTAATCGCCTCAGTTAGTTTTATGTTGAATTTTAGCCAGGATCCTCTATCGGGAATTATCTGGGCACTATATTTACTACGAACTTCATCTACCTGTTCCTCTTCAAAGTAGACTCCGGGAGCCCTATGCAATTGAGAAATAATAACCCTTTCCACACCATTAACAATAAAATCCCCTCTCTCAGTCATCAGAGGAAAACTGGAAAGAAAAACATCCTGTTCAATAGACTGCTTGACCTCTCGAACAGGTTCAAAACCTTCGAGTTCTTTTAGAAATTCAACTTCCTCAGGGTCTTCATATTCAGTTAGCCTGAATCTTCCATAAAGAGGTGCCGAATAAGTAAGTTCCTTCTCCTTTACCTGCGCAGGAGTGTATTTCGGATCATCAAGATAGTAGTGTAAATATTCGATTTTATATCTACCATGAATATCCTCTATTGGGAAAACCTCTCTAAAAACAGACTCCAATCCTAGATCAGGACGGTTCTCCGGATCACCGTTATACTCCTGCAGAATAAATTTCTCAAAAGAATCCCTCTGTACGGATAAAAAATTTGGGGGAGTAAAATCCAACTCTTCCAAACTGGCTATTCTAACCCCATCAGCAAAAAATTTCCTTTTAGGAGTCAACCGATTACCTCCTTTTGTAAAATTATATTTCTAATATAATAAAGAAGCACAGCTTTCTTGCTATACACTATAAGAAACCTTTGGTCTATATGCTTATCTATTATAGATAAAACTTTCAAATGCCGATTACTTTACTTCTACTTCGCCGCCCGCTTTTTCAATTGTAGATTTAATCGATTCTGCCTCTTCTTTAGAAGCCCCTTCTTTCAAAACTGCCGGAACTGATTCTACAAGTTCCTTAGCCTCTTTAAGACCCAAGGAAAGCAATGACCGAACCTCTTTAATAACGGCAAGTTTACTATCTCCAAAGGATTTTAAAACAATATCGAATTCAGCTTTTTCTTCCGCTACTCCGGCTCCTCCTGCTGCTACTCCTGCCGCTTGAACTACGGGAGCCATAGCAGTAACACCAAACTTCTCTTCCATAGCCTCTACAAGACTGTTTAATTCAAGAATCGTCATCTCTCCAATTAAATCAATAACTTTTCCAGCATTCTTTGATAATTTTGTTCCTTCCGCCATCATTCCTCCTTTTGTTTTGCTATCTCAGACAAAGCAACTACTAATTTTCTTGTTATCCCTGATAAAATAAAAACCAGTTTGTTTAACGGAGAATTAAGGGAAGTCATTATTTTTCCGTAAAGCTCTTCCTTGGAAGGGATAGATGCCAACTTCCCAAAAGTTTCATAATCAAAGTATTTACCCTCAATAAAACCTCCGGTAATAACCAGCTCTTCATTTTCTCCTCTAAAATCAGAAATTATTTTAAGAGGTCGCAGGGGATCTTCGTAACCAAAAACTAAAGCTGTCGGACCTTCAACCGATTCATCAATATCGCTCTCATTAGCTTCATCAGCTAATGCTCTTTTAATCAAAGTATTCTTAAACACCTTCAATTCAGCGTTCTCTCTCTTGAGACTTCTTCTAAGAACATTAAGCTGAGCCGACTTAAGGCGCAGGAAGCTTGTGAAACACAGAGAATTAGCTCTTTGGTACCTTTCGCTAATCTCTTTTACTATTTCCTCGTTTTCTCTTATTCCCATTTTAACTCCCCAATATTATTTCCTTTCTTACATAATTTGTATCAATCTTGAGCCCCAGACCCATAGTCGATGAGAGAGTTATTCCTTTTAAGTACTGCCCTCCAGCAGATGCAGGTTTTAAACTCCAGATTTTCCTGACTAACTCAACAAAATTCTCATATAAATTATTTTCTTCAAAAGAGGCTTTCCCTATTGGGACTTGAAGATTTCCACCCTGATCAACCTTAAAACTGACTTTCCCTTGCTTTATCTCCTTTACAGCCTGTCCAATATCTTTTGTTACTGTTCCGTTTTTAGGAGTAGGCATCAATCCTCTCGGTCCGAGAATTTTTCCAAGCTTCCCAATCTTGGGCATCATCTCGGGAACAGCCACAATAGCATCGCACTCAAGCCAACCCTTTTCAATTTTATCCGCGAATTCCTGACCTCCCACCCAATCTGCTCCGGCTTTTTCCGCTTCGATTTGCAGCTCTCCCTCTACAAAAGCAAGAACTTTTTTATCTTTACCGCTGCCATGAGGAAGCAGAATTGAACCTCTAATCATCTGATCTGCTTTTTTTGGATCAACACCAAGCTTTACGGCAACTTCTACCGTTTCATCAAACTTCGCGGAAGCCATTTCTTTGATCTTGTTGACAGCTTCCTTGACCTCAAGTTCTTTTTCCTTAGAATAAGAAGCACTTAACTTGTTATATCTTTTACTTCTCTTCATCATTCACCTTCCTCAATCAGAATTCCCATCGAATGAGCGGTTCCCTCTACAACTTTCATCGCTTTCTTCATATCATCAGTATTGAAGCTTTCCTTCTTTGACTCCGCGATTTCTCTCACCTGCTTTCTATTTACTGTCGCGACTTTCTCTCTATTAGGCTCTCCAGAACCCTTGACTATACCCACAGCTCTCTTCAACAAAAACGAAGTAGGAGGGTTTTTCATAATAAAATCAAAGGAATTATCCTTATAAACAGTAATAACCACAGGAATTAAATCGTTTCCCCTGCTCCTGCTTTTTGCGTTAAATTGAGTACAGAATTCCACAATATTTACACCATACTGGCCAAGTGCTGGCCCAACCGGAGGTGCAGGGGTCGCTTGACCTGCCTGAATCATCAATTTAATCTCTCCCTTTTCTCTTTTTGGCGGCATCTTTTCCTCTCTTAAATTAGTTCGACTTGATTATAGCTTAACTCAACCGGGGTTGACCGACCGAAAACCGTAACCATTACAACCAATCTCTCTTTTTCTCTGTTTGATTCTTTTATAGATCCATTAAAATCCGTAAAAGGTCCGTCAATTATTCGAATCGTCTGTCCCTCTAAAAATCTTGTATCGTTTACTTCTTCTACCGTTTCCATAAGACCCAAAATTTTCTCTGCTTCTTCATCTGTTATTGGCTGGGCAGCTTTTTTACCCAAGAAACCCATTACCTTCGGAGATTCTGCTATAAGCTGCGTCACAGCATCATTTTCCGCTGCACGTACAAGAATGTAACCCGGATACAATCTCTTTTCTTTACTTTTAATATCGCCTTTCTTATCTCTAACTTTGATCATTCTCTCCGGAACGATAATTTGCTCTATGAGGTTATCCATCTTTTTCTTTTTTCTTTGCTCGGCAAGATACTTGCAGATATTTTTCTCCTGCCCGGTAAAAACATGAACTATAAACCACCTATATTTATTATTTACATTCATAAAACCCTATCTTATCAAAAACATAAAAACTCTTGAAAAGACAATATCAAGAACCCAAATCACGAAAGACAGAATGGCCGAGAACACTATCACAATACCCGTAGATGCAGACACTTCCCTGCCTTTCGGCCATGAGACTTTAAACAATTCCTGTTTTACTTCCTTAAAAAAAGTTACTATCTTCCCTATCATTTTTATCTCCTAAAAGCAGGCCTGGGAGGACTCGAACCCCCAACCCCCGGATTTGGAGTCCGGTGCTCTAGCCAGTTGAGCCACAGGCCTATTTCTCTTTATGAAGAGTATGCTTCTTACAACGAGGGCAATACTTTTTTAGCTGCAACTTACTTGTTTGAGTTTTTGCCCTCTTCGTTGTATAATTACGAATATTACACTCGCTACAACTCAGGCGAATAATTATATGCAAATCCTACTCCAATATCCCGGTAACAACACCGGCACCAACAGTTCTTCCGCCTTCTCT
>CAYYUB010000003.1:0-39752 GCA_964474855.1 uncultured bacterium | reverse complement strand
CCGGGAGATGACGTTGAGGCCCCTCCGGGAGATGACGAAGAACTTCCATTTTAAAAAACTTAAAAGGAAATTGCCACGGATTAACATAGATGTACACGGATTTAAAAAAATTTTTTGAAATTTTAAAAAAATAAAATAGTTAAGAGGGATGTGAAAGGCAACCTTAATAACATTTTTAGGCTATATTTTTAGAAAAATTAATCTACTGTTAATCACCGCGGAGTTGCATCCGGGAGCCCACCGTCCACCGGGATGGTCGAACCTGTTGTTGGAGTCTGACGGGTTGCAAAGAATAATACTGCCTTCGCAACATGTTTAGCAGTTATTTTTACTTTAAGTAGATTTCGCTTTCTATAATATTCCTCAAGTTCTTTCTCGGAGAGACCCCTTGCCTTCATACGGTCTACTCCAACTTCAGCCCATAATCCGGATTTACGCTTACCATGAGAAAATATTGCATCGGGAGAAACCATATTGACTCTCACATCCATCTCTGCAAACTCCAGGCTCGCGATTCGAGCTAGCTGGTGTGATGCTGCCTTAGTTGCGCTGTAAGCTCCGAATTTTGCACCAGGTGCAAAAACATTCTTAGTGGATATTACGATAATATCACCCCCTGTTCCCTGGACTTTAAAATGTCTTCCAGATTCAGATAGGACGTGAAGTGTCCCTTCAATATTTACCTGTTCCAGTTTCCTAAATGTATCTGGATTCATGTCCATGAGAGATGAAACGCTGGCAACACCAGCATTCACCACCACCAGGTCAATTCCACCCCAATTTTGAACAACTGTATCAAAGCCATTTGCAACTGATTGTGGATTTGTTACATCAAGGCTAACACCAATTACTCTTTCTTTATACTTTATTTTAAACTCATCTACTAATAAATCCATATTATCACCCGGTAAATCTGTGGCAGCAACATGGCACCCATTTTTAAGAAGTTCCTCGCAAATTCCACTTCCAATTGCTCCTGCTGCTCCGGTTATAATTGCAACAGAACGCCTGAGAAGAAATTCATCTTTTTTGTCAAGCTTCGCATGTTGAAGGCTAAAATATTCCATATCAAATAGATGTTCTTCATTTAGACCCTCATACTTTCCCATTGAAGAAATCTTTATCTTAGTAGAAAAAGTCGAAGCAGTGATATCTCTTGCTATATCAGCTTCTACTACATCCTTACCAGCGCATATTGCTCCTAACCCGGGCATTAGAATCACTCGTGGCATTGAATCAAAACGATTAAGTTTTTGTTTCATCTTTTTAGAATAACGCCCGAAATACTCATCATATTTTCCTACGTACTTTGTCACTGAAGTTCTAATTTGTTCTCTTAATTTTTCTTCATCCTCATAGTTTGGCTTGTCAATCCATAGTGGATAAGCTTTGGTTCTTATAAGATGGTCGGTAGTCAAGGGAGGTGTCAATGCGATTTCCATACCCTTATATAAATCAACAAGGTTTAGAATTTCTTTTTTTATTAAAGGTCTAATTATAAAACGCAAATGTGGCCAGTCAGCGTTTCCCGTCGGGATAGCAAGAAGTCCCCTCAGGATCGATGCAACCTTTAGATATCTTTTCCTGGCTTTTGATAGAGGTGTGGCGGTTTTAACTTTTAGAGGTTTCCCCCTTTTCTTTGATAGATAATGCTCCGCTTTTGTTACAAGTTCGATTGTCCTCTGGTATGATTTCCGGGCACTCTCTCCCCAAGTAAGCAGTCCATGTTTCATTAGGACCATGCCCCTACAATCGGCATTGTCACGAAATGCACGTGCAGCAGCTTTGGCCAGCTCAAATCCTGGCTTTTTGTATTCCATTATGATCACATCACTACCCAACACATCCCGGGTGATTTTTCCTCCATCAATCTGATTGGTTAGAGCGAGTATCGCATCTGCGTGAGTGTGATCGATGTATTTTGCGGGTATAAAAGCATGCATCAGAGTTTCAATTGATGGAGTTCTGTCGGTTGCATTGAAACGATGCGTTAACAGCTCATTAACCATATCTTCATCGGAAAGCTTTTTTAAATTTTGTAGTTGCTTTAGATAATCAAGGTCAATTCCTGTGTGTCCTTCCACTTTAATATTTGAAAGGTCCTGACCGGATGCTTTAACGTAAATAACAGGAATTTTTTCACCAAGGACATTCATGAATGTTCCTTTAACCGATGTATTTCCACCACCATGAAGCACAAGTTCCCTTTCCTCTCCAATAAGTCTACTTGTGTAGGTTCGGAGAGCCATATCTTCTCCCCATTTTTTACCGTATTTAGCGATGAACTTGGACGCCTCTTTCCCGGACCATCTATTTTTCATTCAATTCCCTTATCGATTTTAGGCACGTTCCTTAACCTGTAGGACAGTCTCCAATTTTAAGATTTTATTTCCTTTAACATGAATCGGATGTTTTCCACTGGATTTTTCCCATCAAATATTGCACTTCCGCTTACCAAAATATCGGCACCTACTTTAGCGAACTCAGAAACATTATTCTTTTTAATACCACCGTCAAGACATAACAGGATTTCTTTACCAGAGTTAGAAATAAGGTCCTTTACTTCCATAAATTTATCCGCATAAGAATCAAAGAAGGGAAATTCTTTCATCTTAATATTTACAGCAAGGACTACAATCATCTCAATATCGTCGAGTAAAGGTTTAAGATTGTCAATTGGTGTATCAGGATTGATGGCGACACCTCTTAATAATCCTCTTTCGGGATCGTTTTTGTTTTCCGTTTTTCCAAGTTTTTTGAGAACTAAGTGAGCATCCTTAGAGGATTCTATGTGAATTGTAATCATGTCAGCACCAGCATCTACATATTCCCAGACTTTTTCTTCTGGTTCTTGAATCATCAAATGGACATCCTTTAGTAAATGAGTTTTTACGGCTTTTATAAATGGTGGTCCTACCGTCATCCTTGACACAAAATATCCATCCATAACATCAAAATGCATTACTTTTATATCCGTTCCTTCGAGTAATTCAACTTCCCTGCCAATGTTCAAAAGGTCGGCCGATGTTATACCCACACTGAGAGTAGGCGAACATTCGCGAAGGAGATTAAAGACTTTATTATCTGACATAAACCATTTCTATTTTTTTTCTTTCTTTAAAGTCTGATATATTTCATATGCTTCCGCAGGAGACATATTTTCATGAACAACCTTTCGTACTGTTTGAATCATTGCGATGGGAGCTTCGGCTTGAAATATATTTCGTCCCATATCAACACCAGAGGCTCCTTTCTGAATCGCATTGTATGCCATCTCGAGCGCCTCAAGTTCCGGAAGTTTTTTTCCGCCAGCTATAACTATGGGAACAGGACAGGATGCCGTTACAGTCTCAAAGCCCTCCGCGACATAATATGTCTTGACATAAGACGCTCCCAGTTCCGCGCAGATTCTCGTCGCCAGACGCATATATTTAGCGTCCCGTGTCATCTCTTTGCCTACTGCAGTGACACCAAGGACGGGAATGCCATATCTGTTACCCATATCCACAAGTCGTGTTAGATTGTGTATTGATTTGGTTTCAAACTCACCTCCAATAAAAACCTGAACCGCAAGTGCAGCAACATTAAGACGTATGGCATCTTCGATATCGACAGCAATCTCCTCATTCGAGAGTTCTTTGAGTATGCTTGGACCACCACTTGCTCTAAGCACAACTCCTTTTGTGAAGGTTGGGGGAACACTTGAGCGTAATATTCCTCGTGTACACATCAGGGTATCGGCATAAGGAAGCAGTGGCACAATGTTTACATCAACTCTCTCCAAACCTGAGGTCGGACCGAGAAAATATCCATGATCGATGGCAAGCATTACAGTGCGATTGGTATTGGGATTGAAAATATTGGACAACCTATTTTTCATCCCCCAGTCCAGTGAGTTTGAGCCACGAAGTTCAAAAGGCTCATTTTTCATGGGGATATCCAGGTGATAATTGTGAGTTTTTTGAGTTCTATCTTTGTCTGCCATGGCTTGTCCTCCTTTTATTTTATGGCCTTTTTCTTATATATAGAGCGGATAATAAAAAAATGATGCATAAACTCCTCATTAGTTCTGATGCTATAGTGTCTGGTTCTAATCGCTGAACGTACTTGGTCAAGAAGTTTGGGTTTGTTTTTTAATCTGTAGTTCGTCTTTGTATTTTGCCCTGCGAATCCCATATTGGCATTATAAATAGAGATCCTTTCTCTGTCAAGGTGAAGAAAATTTAGATACAGGATATAGAGATTAGTATATCAGTGAATTGGTAGATTAGTTAATTTCGTTAATTTGTTAATTGGTAAAAAACAAAATCCTTTACTACCAAAAGCTCTACGAGAAAACACGAAAAAATAAATAGGACGCAGATTTATTTATTGGTCCAAAGTCCAATGTCCGAAGTCCAAAGTCAAAACTAAATCCTAAATCCCAAATCCTATATCCCAAAACTTCTTGACATAATCAATTAAATCTCTTATCCTATAAATTCGCAAAATCCCCCATCGTAATACTAAACTTCACATACCATTGATGAAGCGGCATCACAGGAGCGTTTTGTATTTCTATATCCTCCATTCCCTCTAGAACCATCTCCGGAGTACGTAATCCGTGCACATAACCGGCAGAAACACCAAGACCCAAATAGTCCGAAATAGCCAACATAGCACCGGCACTTGCCGATAGGACAAAAGACGAACCTTTATAGCTAACACTTCCTTCAGGATTCAAAAGAGACCCCGGAAAATCAATCGTTTCAGCTTCTTTAACAGACTTAAGGACCACTGAAGATTGTCCACCCCCACCACTTATGTAAAAGATAAAACGCGAAAAACCAACCGCATAACCAAGTTCCACTAACTTAGTATCAAAGGAAAGATCCAGCAAAAGTGAATCGAGATCTCCTATTTCGTTCCCCTTTAGCATTTTTACACCCAATGCCAGATTGTTTTCGACAACTAATAAAGACCAACTCCAGCCCCATTCTTCTTCCTTAAATGCGTGAGAAAGCTGAGAAAGCTCTATTCTTTCATTTAGCTTATCCATTTCTAAATGAACGGTATAATCCTTATCAACAGAAATATATCCAGTAGACAATCCCAATAATAAAAACAACATCTAAAACTCCCTTCCTAATTTAAACATTACATCGATAGTCCATTCATTATCATCGTATCCTCCGAAACCCTCAAGCCAATCTTTATTCTCAGAAAAGATAAAATCTGAAGTACCTTCTACTGCGACGATAAAACCCGCTATTTCAACTTTTAAACCAGCACCTCCTCCAAGAAAAAGGCTTAAGCCATCAAAATCATTGCCATTAAGACTCATAGCAACATCCCCTCCACTTACAAATTTCCATCGGCTTAAACCCAACCGCCCCGACAGATATGGAGAAAAAGCAGTTTGCAGCGGAAACCAGTTAACAGAGAGATTAGTTTTAAAATATTGAAAATATTCTCGGACAAACACCATTGGCATCATCGATGAGTCACGGGCTACAGTATTACTAAAAGCTTCAGCTTTTCCTCCTATGAAAGATAAGCTATAACTCAAATTAGGAGTTATACTAACATCACAAAAAACACCAAAAGAAGGTCCAAAAGAAGAAGAAACGATATCCTCTCCTTTTAACTCAAACATCCCCCCTTCCAGTCCCACTGTAAATGAGAGTAAAATATGAAGTATCATGAACAACCTCCGCACCTTTCTTCTATTTCATTTACCGTAAGCAAAAAACCTTCTTTAATCCATTCATCTTTTTTTTCTTCTATTTTCTTACGAAAGCTTTCGAATTTTTCCTCATCCAGACAGAACTTATAATGCACAAAGTATCCGGGCCAGACATGTGTATTCAGTCTAGGATCAGTTCCCGCCAGTTTACCTATAACTTTGGGTGTTATAAAGTACTCATCGACCTCTTCTTCCTCTAAGATATTTTGAAACTGATCCTGTAAACCCATAAATATAACAACTTCGATCTGTTTCATTTCGACAATCTCCTTTTTAACTTCGATTCAAAAATCGTATATAAAGTCGGAATTAAAAGCAGCGTTATGAAGGACGAAACAATCATACCACCAACAACCGAAATACCGAGTGACTTCCACAAAGTAGAACCACTACCGGTAGAAAGAGCAAGAGGCATGAGTCCGAATACTGTAGTACCCGTGGTCATAAGTATAGGTCTTAGTCTTCTTTTTGCTCCGGTTTTGACAGCCTCGATCAACCCGATGCCTCTTTTTCTTAAGATATTAAAATAGTCGATCATAACGATAGCATTATTAACAACAACACCAACAAGCATCGCAATTCCAACCATACCCATAAGGCTCATCGATTGAAAACTAACCCAGTAAGCAAGAGAAACTCCTACGAAAGCAAAAGGTATAGAGAACATTATTATGAATGGATCAAAGAAAGATTCAAACTGTGCTGCCATTACCAGGTAAACCAGTATAATGCCAAGCAATATTGCAAAAATAAGACTATTAAAAGTCTCTCCCTGCTGCTCAACCTGACCGGCATAATTAATAGTCAATCCTTTGGGTATCACGAAAGAATCAACAATCTTCACAACCTCTTTCATTACAACTCCAAGAGGCGCGGAAACACTTATCTTCAATTTTACCATCCTCTCTTTATTCTTTCTTTCAACAGAAAGCGAAGCTCTCTTCTCTACGGGTTCAAGAAAATTAGAAATATGAACAGGCATACCATACAGGCTTACAAGCTGCAAATTATCTATGGTAGCAAAGGAATTTCTGCTCGCATCATCTAACCTTACCACAATGGGATATTCTACCCCTTCTTCACTGAATTTACCAACTTCCGTACCGTAAAATGCGGTTCTGAGTTGGGAGCCAACAGAATAAGCTGAAAACCCATATGAATACATCTCAGAACCTCGCGGATCCAGCCACAATTCCCTACCGCCTTTTTTCCTCGAAATTTCAACAGAAGAAATTCCTTCAACAGCAACAAGCTTCTCTCTAAAAACTTCTGCCAAGGAATCCGCAGCCTCAAGATCGGCTCCGATTATTTCAACCTCAATAGGAGCACCTCCAAAAACACCCTCATCGTCTCCGCCAAACATGCCGCCCATAACGGAAAATTTAACTCTCTTTATCCCTGGAATTTCACCTGCTTTTTCATTAAGTTCATCCGCAATCTGAAATTTAGACTTTTCCGTTTCTCCGATTGTAAGGTACATAGTAATCGCGTGAGAACCCTTTGACCCTCCAAAGATATCTCCCGTACCACCTGCTTGAACTGTAATACTTTTTGTTTCGGGAACTTCTTTCCAGATAAGCTCCTCGATTCTCTTTGCCATCTCGTTCGTTTTTTCCACTCTAGTTCCTATCGGAAGTTCAATATTCGCCTGAAGCTGGTCGCTACCCGGATTGGGAAAGAAATCCATTGGAACAAACCTGAAAAGAAACATCCCGATAATAAAGATAAGAATAAATATTCCTAACAACTTCCCTCTATGTGAAAGAGCCCAGTCTAACATTCCGGAATAACCGGACTCCAGCCTACCGAAGAACCGATCAGAGAAATCTTCTTCTTTTTTCATTTTAAGGAATCTGGACGAAAGCATAGGTGCAAGAGTAATAGCGGTTACAAAAGACACTGTAAGCATCAAAGGCATTGTGATTGCAAGTTCTTTGAACATAACCGCTACAAGACCTCTTGTAAGCATCAAAGGCAAAAATATGACAATTGTTGTTATGGTTGATGCAAGTATTGCCTGGGAAACCTCCTGCGCTCCGAATATAGCCGCTTCCTTACGAGTCTCGCCTGATTCACGATGACGGAAAACATTCTCGAGAACAACAACAGCATTATCTACAACCATCCCTACCGCAATAGCAATCGCGGAAAGAGAGATAATATTCAAACTGCTGTCCGATAAATACAGATAAATAAAGGAAATAATCAAAGAAACCGGAATTGCAACTGCAATGATTATACTTGCTCTTATATTCCCAAGAAGAAGAAAAGAAACAAGAAGTACAAGAATTATTGCTATTGTTATAGTATTGACAAGATTACTTATAGAATCTTCTACGATTTCCGAGAGATCAAAAATAACTTCAAAGTTTAAACCCGGATACTTTTTATCAAGAACTTCTACTCTTTTTTTAACCGATTTTGCAACTTCTACGGTATTTGCTCCGGTTTTCTTAAAGATACCAAACATAGCAGCATCCTGCCCGTTTCTCCTGAAATAGCCGTCAATCTCTCCTACTCCCCAGCTAACGGTAGAAATATCACGCAATTCAACTAATTTGCCATCATTATTTCCCACAACTACCTTTTCAATCTCTTCAAGGTTCTCAAATTTCGCGGGGAGCCTTAAATTGTATTCGATTCCACCCTGTTCTAACTGACCAACAGGGAAATTCAAATTATTGGCTTCCAACACCTGGGTAACCTGCAAGATAGAAACTCCAAGCTGTTCAAGTTTTACCTGCGAAATATCAATGTTTATTTGTCGCTCAAAACCTCCACCCCAGTAAGATGCAGAACCTACCCCTGGAACTCTCGAAAGTTCATCCAGGACTTTATCTTCCAATATACCCTTAATATCGATCCCAGGATTCTCAGTTGATGCGGTAAAACCAATAACCGGAGCCATAGAACCGGATATTTTAATTAATGTAGGATCTCCCGCATCATCAGGCAAAAAAGCGAAACCCAATGCATCCCTGACATCATTCGCAGCTTCATCAAGGTTTGTACCATATTCAAATTCAAGAGAAATGATGGATATATTTTCTCTTGAATCCGACTTAATGGTTTGAAGGTTTGATACGTTACCGAGCGCCTCTTCCAACACCTTTGAAATCTCTTCTTCGACGTCCAGCGCCGATGCTCCTCGGTATTCCGCCATAACCATTAAAGTGGGAAGCGTAATATCGGGATACATAGAAACAGGGAGATTCGACCATCCGAATATTCCCAGAAGAACCAGGATAATAAAACCAACAGCAGTTAAAACAGGACGATTTACTGCTCCTTGTATCATTTTATCTCCTTTATATCAATTTTTGCACTATCTTTTACAATGTATTGACCCACTATAATAATCGTATCTCCGGGAGAGACTCCTTTATTTACGACGATATCATTATCGGTAGTAAATCCGGTCTTAACCGATAACAGTATTGCTTTACCTTTTTCCGCCTTAAAAACATATTTATCAACTAAACCAAGTACGGCATCGATCGGAAGGGAAATAGCATTATTTTCCCGCGCGACTTCAACCCATACCTTTGCAAACATACCCGGAAGGATTTCTCTCTTGGGGTTAGAAACAACCCCAACAACGTTCTGAGTTCTGCTGCTTGAATTATAAAAAACCGAAGCCTTTTCTACTTTGCCTTCGAAAATCTTTGAAAGAGAAGGTATTTCAACTTTCATCGGCAATCCTTTTTTAAGATGAAATTTTTCAGGAATATCAAATTCGACTTTAATTCTGTCTATTCTCGCAACCTCCGCCAGAGGAGGATCAGGAAACATTGGGTCCTGCTGCCTTATAAGCTGACCTTTATCGACCGAACGTAGCGACACCACACCCGATATAGTACTCTTAACGGCAATCGGCTCTCTCACAACCCCGGGAATATTCTGTTCCACGTAAGCTATAATTTGATCTTTCTTAACCCACTGCCCGTCTTGCACTGTGTACCTGAGAAATTTTCCCGGAATATCAGGAAAAATTTGAGCCTGCTCGATGCCCTGCACCTGTGAAGAAAAACTCATAATTTTAACCGCATCACTAACTTTGGCAGTGGTAACCACCACCGGAACACCCCCATCTTCCTCTTCAACTTTTCCGGAAGCTCTTCTAAATCGTATTAGTCCGGGTATAACAAGAATCAAAACAAGGATTAAAATAAAAATCCATTTTTTCATAATTCCTCCTTATCCATCATTGTGGCAACTTTAATTTGTTCTTTTGAAACTATTAGATTATACTGAGCATTAAGATGAGAAAATGCTGCACTCTTGTAGCCCAACTCGATATCCTTATATTCAAGGGCAGATATATATCCGGCTCTGTACTGCTTATCTGCCATACCATATGCTTCTTTAGCTCTTTTTAACTGTTCTTCGGAAAGTTCTAATTTCTGCTTATTTAAATTGTAAGCAAGAAACTGATTTTTTATTTCCATCTTTATGCCTTCTCTAACAATCTTTTCTCTTATAACTGACTGCTCGATTGAAAGCCTGTACTTATTAATCGCGTTTGTTCTAGAAAAGCCCTGGAAAATTGGCAGCGAAACAGCTATTGTCGCCGTCATATTATTATCCCACTCATTCGCGAAACCCACCGGCTTATCATAAGAGAAACTCCCACTAAATATTACATCTGGCAAAAAAGCAAGGTATTGCAACTTCTTACCTAACTTGGCAACTTCATTTAATCTTTCCATACTTTTGACTTCGGGTCTTCTGCTTAAGGCGAGGCGATTTAATAAATCCAAATTAAAGGTATCGATATCGATTTTAATTTCTCCTGAAATATCGATAACCGTATCTAAAGGAAATCCCAACATCATGTTCAATGCGGATTTGGCTTGCTCCACTCCGTTACTTACGTTTAACAACTCTGTTTTTATGCTGTTAAACTCAGTTTCCGCGGAGAGCAACTCGAGCTTGGTTATTCTACCTTGATTATACTGAATACGCGCGGTTCTCAAGTGGTCTTCTGACCGTTCGAGCGCATCTTCCGCTATCTTTAAACCTTCCTCAGCTGAAACAACTCCGTAGAATACAGTCACCAGATCTTTAACTAAATTAATTTTATCGGTTTCATGCTGAAAAACCTGGATGTCTTTACTCCTCTCCCCAAGTTCTTTGACTACAAATCTTTTTCCAAAAGTAAAAATTGGAAATGTTACCATAAGAGAATTCCTGAAGTTGTCGGGATAACCAAGCGAGATATACTCGACTTCTCCCTCTCCAACAGGCATTTCAAACTGAGGAACACTTAGAAGCCTGGTATAACTCGACTGTAGACTTACCGTAGGATAAAAAGATGCCCATGATTCTTTCATTGCAATTTCTGCTTTTTTTACTTCAAGCTCTGATATTTCCAGGTCTTTATTCTTATCCAGAGCTATTTTTTTTGCTTCCTCAAAAGTTAAAGAAAAAGAAGAAAAAGAAAGCATCAAAAGCATAAAAACAACAACCCTAAACTTTAACATTTAACCTCCTTCCTAACTCCATCCAAAAGAATAGAAAGAGCAGTCTTTTTTATTGTTTCAGATTCAGATTCTTCAACAGCCAATATCAAAGAAACGATTATTTCAAAAATATCGTTAAAATTTAATTTACTACCAGGAAAATATCCCTTAAGAACACTCACCGCCTCTTTTTCCAAAGACTCGATCATTTCAGCTACCGACTCATTAATTTTTTGAAGACATTCAAGCGGAATATTAGCCCCTCTCATCCCCTTCTGAACCTTACCAAACCTGCCGAAAAAACCATCCCCCCTTATAAACTCCTCGAAATAATCGAAAATTTCAGAAACAACCTCTACAAAACCATTACCCGATCCGATCACCCTCCTCACCTCTTCGATAATCTTTTTATGTGCTTCTACAAAGATTTCGATAAAGAGATCAGCCTTGGAATTAAAATATAAATACAGCGTACCCTTCGCAACACCACAAGCCTCGGCAACCTTCTCCACAGTTACAGGATGATAACCCTTTTCAGCAAAGAGTTCCTTCGCTTTTTCCATTATTTGAATCTTTCTAACTGACTGGTCAGTCATAACGTCGGTTAATATACCCATGTTAACTTATTTGTCAAGGGGTAAACCAAAAAATTAACGATAAAACCATACATTCTTAACTTCATCTTAATATTTTTTATCATGCTTCAAAATTCCACCATAGTAGACTATTAGAAAAAGAACCTTTTCTGAGCTCTGAGTCATCTATCATTTTTTTTGCCTGATCTAAAGTCAAAGCATTATTTACTTCTTTTTCAAACACTCCTAACCATGAACGTCGTAAATCTTTTATAAAAAGAAATCCTTTTGGCTTTAAAATTCTCTCGATCTCATTTAACATAGAAAGCGGTTCATTAACCCAATGAACCATATTGATGTTAAACACCGCATCAAATGAATTATCTTCAAAAGACATTTTTTCAACATCTTCCTTTTCAAATTTCACTCTACTTTCAAACGTCTCCCGAGAGAGATTATCCCTCGCGCAATCCAATAAAGGAACAGATAAATCAACACCCACCACCTCACACCCTGGAATTTCTTTAGCCAGGACTATACACATCGTACCAAAACCACAACTAACATCGATTATTTTCCCGCCACGAAAACCAAGGTTTTCCAATTTTTTTGCATAATAATAACCTAATTTTCGCAAAATTTTCTTATGTTTTTTAATATAAAGCTCCGCAAAACTTTTATCGTTAAAATCTTTTTTTGAATCCAATATTAGCCCCTTATTTACTACTCACTAACAAACCTACAACTTCTTTTGACAACTCTTGCAATATCCCCTAATCCCAAATCTAAACTCTATAGGTTTAAAACCATATTTACCGCACATCTTTTTCTTTATCTTTTCTAATTCCTTATTTTCGAACTCTATTATCTTACCGCATTTTATACATATCATATGTCCATGTGATTTATGCCCGTAAATATGCTCATAACACACCCTCTCCCCACATCTCATTGCCTCTTGAACAAGCCCGCTATCCACCAACAAAGGTAAGGTCCTGTAAATGGTAGCCCTCGAGACATCCTCCCCCCTCCCGCGAAAAACTTGAAAAAGAGCCTCCGCGTCAAAATGATCATGCCTCGAAAAAACTTCTTTCAAAATTAGCTCTCTTTCGGGAGTAAACTTTAAACCCTTTTTAATTAAATATCTTTTAAATATCTCTTTTTCTTTTTTCATAATTGAGACTGAGTCTCAATTTCAACTATACATAAAAACGCAATTTTGTCAAGGGGGGGAAAATAACATTGACATATAAACCAAGAAAACTTATACTTTCCTATGTCCAAATTAAGAATAAAAGTAAAGCCATCATCAAACAAAAACAAAATTGTAAAGATGGAAAACGGCACTTTTAAAATCTGGATAAAAAGTGCTCCAGAGAAAGGTAAAGCTAATAAAGAACTGCAAAAATACTTGAAGAAAATTACCGGTATTCCGGTAAAAATTAGTACGGGGCTTACCTCGGAAAATAAAACAATCGAATTTGGTATTGAGAGGGAAAAATTTATCGCAAAACTGGAAGAACAATTATAAACTAAAAATTTGAACCACAGAAGACACAGAGAAAAAACTGATCTAACCACGAAATACACTAAATACACGAAAAAAACAAAAACATTTACCACAGAGGACGCAGAGAAAAAACGAACACACAGAGAAAACAGAGATTTTTTGTTATTTAAAACCCAATCCCCCCAAATTAGTCTCACAAGTAGTCACTAAACTTACCTAAAACCTTGACAAACTTAAATTTTTCGTTAATTTTTAATATATAATTTAAACATAAAAAATAGGGTGCCATTAATGAAAAAATTCTATAAATATTTAGTTATTATTTTAATAATTTCTGTTTTGTTCTTTAATTGTCACAAAAACAGCTGGCCGCTAACACCATTTCCTCCTACAGGTTCGTCCGCCGGTAACGTCAACGATACACTGCTCTTCAAAGCTTCAACAACCGATCCGGAAGGTGACAATATTGCCTACCAGTTCGATTGGGGAACAGAGAATAATTCAGATTGGAGTGACTTTTTCGACTCGGGAGATTCAATCATAACAACACATTCCTGGGATGATACAGGGCATTATAATATACGTGTAAGAGCCATTGATATAAAAGACAAAGTATCAAGGTGGTCTGACCCACATTTAATGGTAATATTAGACAATACTGCACCGAACATTCCTTCCACCCCTTCAGGACCTGACAGTGGACACACGAATTACTCCTATACTTTCAATACAAGCACAACCGATCCGGACGGGGATAGTATATCCTATCAATTCGACTGGGGAGACGGCAATTTATCAGACTGGAGCTCCTATGCGCCAAACGGTGATTCGGTTTCAATGGATCATTCCTGGTCATCCGAGGGGACATATAACATAAAGGCAAACGCAAAAGATAAATACGGGTTAGAATCGGGTTGGTCTACTGAACATCCAATAATAATATCCATTATAACCAACTCACCTCCCAATACACCAGATACTCCTTCCGGACCATCAAGCGGATATAAGGATAGCACATACACTTTTTCTGCCAGTACCACTGATCCGGATGGAGATAGTATATCCTATCAGTTCGACTGGGGAGACGGAGATTACTCAGGATGGAGTGATTATGTCTCAAACGGACAATCAGTCTCCATGGATCATTCTTACTCATCTGAGGGAACATATTATGTCAAAGCAAAGGCAAAAGATGAGAATGAAGCGGAATCCGGTTGGTCAAGCGAACATTTAACAGCAATATCCGAGTCTCCCCCAGGTATTCAGAAATGGTCATTCTCAACCGGAAATTGGGTGGAATCCTGTCCTGCGATAGGCAGTGACGGCACCATCTATGTGGGTTCCCGTGATGACAATCTCTATGCGATAAACCCGGATGGAACCGAGAAATGGACGTTTCCAACCGGAGGTGATGTACGCTCCTCCCCTACGATAGGCAGTGACGGTACCATCTATGTGGGTTCCTACTGGAATCTCAGACTTCACGCGATAAACCCGGATGGAACCGAGAAATGGACATTTTTAACCGGAGGAAATGTGTTCTCCTCTCCGGCAGTAGGTAGTGACGGTACCATCTATGTGGGTTCCACCGATGATAATCTCTACGCAATAAACCCGAATGGAACACAAAAATGGACGTTTCCAACCGGAGGAAATGTGTATTCTTCCCCCGCAATAGGCAGTGACGGTACCATCTATGTAGGTTCCGATGATAACAACCTCTACGCGATAAACCCGGATGGGACCCAAAAATGGAAGTTCCCAACCGGAGATTGGGTGCGGTCTTCCCCTGCTATAGACAATGACGGCACCATCTATGTGGGTTCCCGTGATGACAATATCTACGCCATAAACCCGGATAGCACCGAGAAATGGACGTTTCCAACCGGAGGTGATGTACGCTCCTCCCCTACGATAGGCAGTGACGGTACCATCTATGTGGGTTCCGATGATAACAACCTCTACGCGATAAACCCGGATGGGACCCAAAAATGGGCGTTTTCAACCGGATATTGGGTGTCCTCCTCCTCTGCGATAGGCTCAGATGGCACTATCTATGTGGGTTCCGATGATAACAACCTCTACGCGATAAACCCGGATGGTACCCAGAAATGGACGTTTCCAACCGGAGGTGATGTACGCTCCTCCCCGGCGATTGGTAGTGACGGCACCATCTATGTAGGTTCCTATGATAACAATCTCTACGTCATTTACGGCTCTTCAGGAGGTCTTGCCAACACCCCCTGGCCAATATTCCATCATGATTTGAAACACACCGGAAGAGCAAGAAACCCCTGAGAAAAAATAAACCACGAAACAACCACTAAACACACGAAAAACTTTTACTATTTTACTATTTCACTACTTAACCAATCAACTAATCCCCTAATTGACTAATAATACACAGTTGGGTCTTCGATTCCCGCTTCCTCAAAACCCTTTTTACGTAAAAGACAACTATCGCATCTGCCGCAGGCACGCCTTTTCTCATCCGGGTCGTAACAACTGTGGGTCAAACTGTAATCAACGCCTAACTTCAACCCTTTTTTTATTATCTCGGATTTAGTAAGTGAAATAAGCGGAGTATGAACTTTGATTTTCTTACCCTCTACCCCACTTTTTGTTCCAAGATTTACCGCTTTTTCGAAAGCTTTTATAAATTCCTCTCTACAATCAGGATAACCAGAATAGTCGATAGCGTTAACGCCAATAAATATATCGGTGCAGCAAAGAACTTCAGCCCATCCGAGAGCAAGACTTAAAAAAATAATATTACGAGCGGGAACATAAGTAATGGGGATTTCTCTTCCGATATCTTCTACTTTTTCTCTCTTTGGAACGGGAATATCATCAGTTAACGCGGAACCCCCAAAAGAAGATAAATCTATATCCATAATTAAGTGCTTTTTAACATCCATTTCGCGAGCAACCTTCCTGGCAGCCTCAATCTCAAAATGGTGTCTCTGACCGTAACGAAAACTTATCGCGTACACTTCATACCCTGAATCTTTCGCAATCGCAAGAGTAGTCGCTGAATCGACACCACCACTTAATAAAACTACTGCTTTTTTGCTCAATTCATTTGCCTCTCTTAACATCCGGCCATAAAATCTTATGCAATTGCATTTGAAAACGAACCTTCAAATTATCTTTTAAAATCCATTCGGCAAGTAAAGCCGGATCCAATTTTTCTTTAACAGGAGATAACAGAACTTTAGCTTTACCAGTCAGGTTTTTCTCAATTATGATTCCCTTTGCCCAATCGTAATCCGACCTTTCAGCAACTACAAATTTAATCTCATCTTTAAAATCTAACCGCTTTATATTTTCCCAATCAATTTTACCTTTTTCGCCGCTGGAAGGACATTTTATATCCATAATTATTATAGCTTTATCGGATACAACACTTACATCCTTAGTCCCATTGGTTTCAACAAGGACGGTAAAACCTTTATCTATCAAAGAATCCACAAGAAAGGGTGTATCATCCTGCAGGAGAGGTTCTCCCCCGGTAATTTCGACATAAGGACATTTATATTTTTTGACCTCTTTCAAAATCTGCTCAACTGTGACTTCTTTTCCTTCTTCGTAAGCGTACTTCGTATCACAATAAGAGCATCTAAGATTACAGCCGGTTAGCCTTACAAATACAAAAGGAATTCCTGAAAAAAAAGACTCTCCCTGAATAGAATAAAAGATTTCATTAACTTTAAGCAAATCATCGCTCCGAATATTTTACCCCATAATTTGCAGATTCCCAGACTATTACCTCGAGAATCCTTATGTTATTGGGCAGAAGTTCTTTCATTTCATTATAGACATACCGAGCAATATTCTCTGCAGTGGGATTTTTCTTGTCAAAAGGACTTATCTGATTAAGGCAGCGATGGTCGAACCTGCCAATTACAGCATCTGTCTTCATTTTTAAATCCTTAAAATCGATAGTCATACTCAATTTATCGAGCTTATCCGTTTCGACTTCAATCCTCACCTTCCAGGTGTGACCATGCAGCTCGCCGCATGACCCCTTATAATCTCGCAGTTGATGAGCGGCCGAGAAACTCGTATCTACAAATGTTTTATACACTGATTTTTCTTTCCCCATTTTCAAACCTTAAATTAGTATAAAAACTACTTTTAAATTTGTCAAGCTCCTTCTTTAACCACGAAAAAAACAAAAGACACGAAAAAAACATTTACCACAGAGCACACAGAGAAAAAGAACACACAGAGTACACAGAGAAAACAATATAGTGTTGTTTAAAACACATATCAAAAAATGGGTTGTTTTTGGGCAATCCGGTGTAAATCTGCCTGCCCTGTAGGGAGGAACGTCCGTACCTGGGTGTTAATCCGTGGCTAATTATTTGGCGATGTGGTTTGGGTTTTAAACAAAAAAATAAAGTGTTAATCTTGTGTAATCTCGTGGTTACTATTTGGGGTGTGGTGTGGAGAATAAAAATACTTGACAAAAACCGAATTATGACAAAATTAACAATAATGGATACGGAAAAAATATACAACAAAATCATTGAAGAAATAAAAAAATACTTCAAAGAAAATAATATTACAAGAGCAGTTGTAGGGGTAAGCGGCGGCATCGACTCCGCTCTAACTGTTTTACTTACAAGTGATGCAATCGGAAAAGAAAATACAGATTGTCTTTTCATGCCAACGGAATTTACTTCCGAAAACAGTAAAAAAGACGCGTATGAGCTTTGTGAAAATCTCCAGGTTTCATTGACTGAATTTGATATAACCGGTATTTTCAATACTTATCTGGAAACTCTCGCCGAAAAACTTATAATCAAAGGAATAGAAGTACCGGAAGAAAATCTCCAGGCAAGAATCAGAGCAAATATACTAATGTATATCGCAAACAGAAAAAACGCCCTCGTAATTGCAACAGGCAACCGATCGGAAATCTTGACCGGATATTGCACGCTTTACGGAGACACTGTGGGAGCGATTGCCCCGATAGGCAATTTATACAAAACAGAAGTTTACGAATTGGTGGAGTGGATCAACAAGACTAAAGGAGATATTATCCCACAGTCAATCATAGAACAACCTCCTTCAGCAGAGTTAAATAAAGACCAAAAAGATGAAGATGAGCTTCTACCCTATATAATCCTGGATCCCATTCTTAAACTTTACGTTGATGAGGGTAAAAGCAAAGAGGAAATTGAAGATGAGGGTTTTGAAAAAGAGTATATAGAGAAAACTATACATAGGATTAAATCAACCCATTTCAAACGAATAAAACTTCCTGTAATTATTGAAATAAAATAAATAGTTAATGAGTGTATGGGAACATGGGTGAATGAGTTACAAATTAAAACCGTTATATAACATATTATTTTTAACTATTTTCCTTAAAAACACATAATCTCATTTACATAAACCTTTTATAATTCCCGTCGCGTTTGAAACCCAGTTGATTCCTTTGCATTTAAGTCTCTCAAACCCTCTGAATTTATTCAAACCGATTTTCGCCGAAAGATTAAAAAGAGTATCTATAGTATATACGCCCCAGCGTCCAAGAAGGTAAGGATTGTTTGTTTCTCTCGGGGTAGAAATAAATGCTTTTTCATAACCAACCTGCCCTGCTAACTCACTTTCATTTCTTCTTATTCTACCAAAAGGATAGGAAAGATACTTAACTCTCTCCCCTATTTTGTCAGATATGACCTCAAAAGAGAGCTTCATGTCTTTTTTAACCAACTCAGCAGGACTACGAGAATAATCCGGATGAAGATGTGAGTGTGAACCAATTGTAACACCATACTTATGCATTTCTTTTATCTTATCCCACGAAAGGTGAGTAAATGATTTTCCCATTGTAACCTCCCATTCGTTTTTCTTTCCGGCAAAACCTGAAACCACAAATACAACAGCCGGTACCTTCTCATCCATAAGAACAGGAAAAGCAAACTCATATAAGTCGACAAACCCATCATCAAAAGTGAGTAAAATTCCCGAATCCTCTTTGAAGAATTCATCCGGATGAAGAAACCTTATTCCTTTACTTTTTATAAATCTTATATGTTTTCTAAAAACATCGGGAAAAACAATTGAACCGTAGGGCGAAAACGTTTTAGATATATTATGGTAGAGAAGGATCGACTTCATAATAAAAATCCATAATATCCTTTGCAATGATATCCCATGAGTACTTCGTAACTGTCCTAAGACCTCCTTCCACCAGGGTTTTGCACAGGGCTTTATCTTCCAAAAGATGTATAACTTTACAGGCTATTTCTCTTGAATTCCTTGGAGAAACAAGTAACCCATTCTTTCCGTCTTCGATAACACATCTGTAACCGGGAATATCCGAAGCAATTACAGGAGTTTCTGCAGCCATAGCTTCTAATAAAACAATGCCAAAACTTTCCCCGCTAACAGCCGGTGATACAAAAATCGACGCCCTGCTGAATATTCCGGGCAAATCAGTTGGTTCCACAAAACCCAAAAACTTAATTGAATCTTTAATTTCTGAAGGAATATTCAGCTTCATTCCTTTATAACCACCACCTGCCACTGTAAGCATTGCCTCCGGAAACTCCCGCTTTATACGAGATAAAGCGTCAACTAAAAACTGCAGTCCTTTCCTTGGTTCTATCCGTCCAACAAATAATATTTCAAAAGGATTTCTTTTCTCTCCGGAATTTTTGAACCTATTTGGGTCAACTCCGTTAGGAATTATACGATAATCATCCGGAAAATATTTGCAAATTGAATCTCTTGCGGTAGTTGAGACAGCAATCTTGCCATGAATTCTTTTTAAATAATGCTTTAAATATTTTTTGAAAACTTGATACAAACCAGAAGATTCAAAAGTCGGATGGAAGGTAAATATATTTGTTTTTCTTGAAACTTTAAGCGAAAGAAGTGGTAAAGTAGGAGCAATTATACCATGGATATGAATAACATCATAATCGTTCACAACATCTGAAAGCATCGATAAATTAACCCAACCGGTAAGTCTCGCATTAGATTGGTTCATAGGAATCACCATTGACTTTCCCAAACGAATAACTCTCCTTTCATCCGGCTTCAAATCTCCCTGGATATCCGCTGTAAGTATCGAAACCTTATGTCCCATATTTTCGAATTCGTTGGCAAGATGGTATATATGTTCAGTAACTCCTCCAATATGAGGATAATAAAAATCAGAAATAAAAAGAATTTTCATTTCCAGATTCTTTGAAAAACAAACCATTGAAAGGGATACATTCGTATACCTTCCTCCAATAGACGAATAACTTCCTTCAGCATTTCATCAGCCGAGTCAAAATCTTCAGGGTAAAGAGGTTTAAAAACTTTACCAGAATATCGTGGCGAATTCGGATCAAAAGCCAGAACTCCTACCAAAATGGGCGCACCTGTTTTTTTCGAAAGAAAAGCAGTACCTTTCGGAATCGATGCCTTACGTCCAAAAAATTCACTCGTCATTCCTGAATCCAAGATGTCTCTGTCACCAATCAAAACAATCATCTTGTTATTTTTTAGTAATTTTATCAATCTAAAAGGCAATCTCCTGCTCTCAAGAGGCAACAATTTGCTTCCAAAATGACCTCTATAATGCTTATAAAATTTAAAAAAATCTGCGCCCGGTCCTTTGGTTTCCGCGACGGAATAGAGGGGAAAACCCAAACTCGCAAGATAAATACCTGCCAATTCCATCCCTCCAACATGGCAAGAAACAATAATTACCCCCTTTCCCTTGTCTAATTCTTCCTTAATCAAATGTTCTCCCTCAAGCTTGATCATTGAATTCATATATGCCCTACTCATATTGGGTACATTAAGAATATCACCGTACACTCTCATAAAATTGATAAAAACTCTCTTTACATCTTTCTCTTCAGCCTTGCCCAGAACCGTAATCAAATTTTCTCTTATGATTTCTTTTCTTTCCCCCGCGAAATAAAACCATAAAGTCCCGGACACTCTTGCCAAAAACTCCCGGAGCCAATCGGGAGTAAATCTTAAAAACTGAGTCATAAAAAGCATGAAGATTTTTTTCATAATTAATAATCTGTAGAACCGAAACCTCCATCCTCTCTTTTAGTCGTCTTGAGTTCCTTTACCTCTCTCAAATTAACCTTTTCAACTTTAGAAATAATTAATTGCGCTATTCTATTTCCCTTTTTTACCTCAAAATCTTTTTTACTTAGGTTAAAAAGAATCACCTTAATCTCTCCCCGATAATCAGAATCTATAGTTCCCGGTGAATTCAATACTCCTATTCCAAACTTTGATGCAAGTCCGCTCCTCGCTCTAACTTCACCCTCATATCCGGGAGGTATCTCAAGAGCAATTCCCGTGGGAATCATTTTAAAATCGCCGGGAGCTAAAAAGAAATCCCCTGAAGAATAAAGGTCAAGTCCGGAGCTGCCCACGGTTTGATAATCAGGTAGGGGTAAAGTCTCATCCAGTCTCTTAACGTTTATTGTTAAAGACATCAAACCATTCTTAACTCAGGGATTCCCTGGGACGGGCTATAAGCAAAAATATCTTCATTGAAATTATGTATTGCATCCAATATCACTTGAGGTGTCTTAATATTCGGTTGCCCTATATTTAAATGATAAACGTGTACCCCCTCACTTTCAGCTTTATCAGCATAGTGTATTAGCTTCCTTATTGAAGATTTTGGTGTATTTTTGCCTTTTTCTGAGATCATTGTTCAACTTCTTTTACTGCTTCCAAACCCAGATACCGATCAAGCGCATCCTGCAATATATCAAGACCTTCTTCCAGAATTTCGGGATTAAGATAACAATAGTCAATTAAAATTTCCCCTTCATCTTCATACTCATTGGAGTGAAAAAAAACGGAAGGCGCTACAAACACTGTTCTCTTGTCTCGATTATACTCGCATAGCAGCCACTCTACAAAAGTATCGGCACTTGGCACCGGCAGCTTTAAAAAAATCGAAGAAATACTGTTAGAATACGCTGCCGAAACATCCTCTCTATTATCAAGAAAATTCTGGATTATTGCTCTATTCTGTTCTATTTGCTCAAATCGATTATTCAATATACTGGAATGATTTTCGAGAAAATAGTCAATCAGAGAAAGCTCATACGGTGTTATCGGAAATAAATCTCTCGCAATTATGTTAATCTTTGCGGATAACGTAGCGTGAAAAACAATTACCGTCAAGTCTCCCAGAGAAAGGTCTCTTAAAAAACTATTTACCCTTATTACCCTCTCGTTGTTAAGAGAAATATCTCTCAAAAAAACCGAACCTTTAGTATCTTTGATTAAATGACTAAGAGTTTCATCAACAGCCAAAAATAACTCATAATTTCTAGAGATAAAAAGCATTCTTTCTAGACTTTCCCTAGGATACATAATACTTCCCGAGAAACCCGGCTCAGAAAAATAAAATATCTTTGTTCGAGGAGTCAAAGCATCCTCGATATCTCTCCTCAAAGGAAGATCAAAATCCTCCGCAGAACTTGTCTCAATAAGCTTAGTATCTATAGAAAGAATATCAGCATATTGTTTTATAAAATAAGGAGCTGGCGCAGGGATTAATATTTCATCACCCACATCAGCCGTAGCAAAAAGAAACAGATAATACGCGGAAAATCTGTTGGGAAGGATTAACAATTTATAGTCATTTGATAAACCAAAGTACAATTTTAGTCTTCTAACGATTTCTTCTTCTGTAATAGGTCGAACATCACTCAAACGATGAGTATTAATGGGGTCCACGGAAAAAAGATTTATAATCTGAACATTACGATTGATAAAATGGGAAAACCTCTCCCTATAAAAATTAAAGAGAAATGAATCATATAAAGAAAATCTTCTTGACTTATAAGTTTCACCAAGAGACATTATCGTTTTCTCCTAATACTGTCAGAGCAAAATTATCAGGTTTCAAGTAGTTTTTAACAACACCGTTAACCTCTTCCATGGAAACATTTTCGATACTTTTTAAAAGAGAATCTATAGAAGAACGTTCTCCTTTATATATTTCTTCTTTTATATTTCTTTCCATTCTATTTCCGCTGCTTTCTAATGATATCATAATGTTGCCTCTTAGTCTCTCTTTTGCATCTGCAACTTCTTCTTTAGAAAAATCCAGCTTATCCAATAATTCCCTTGTTGCATTTAAGGCATCCTGTAGTTTCTTTTCATCAGTAGAAAAATAAATGCCAAAAATTCCGGTATCGCTAAAAAATTCATTGAAGGTCGAAACTTCATATACATAACTTAAATCCTGACGTAATTTTTGAAATAAAAGGGAACTCATACCTGATCCGAGGATAGTCCCCGAAACCAGAAGAGCAAATCTCAAATCATGTTTATAGTCAAAAGATGGAAAAGAAAGCGCTACATATTTATGGTTCAATTCCGCTTTGGCAATTGTGTTTATTTTCCTGCTTCTTATAGAAGAAAACTCCCTTTTAAAAGCATTTCCCTTTTTTCTACTAATTTTTCTTCTACCTAAGTCACACAAACTTTCATGATCCACCTTTCCGGCAGCAGACACAAAAATCCTATCCGCAGTCCAACTTTTATTCCAGAATTTTATTATATCATCACGATTTATATTTTGCACAGATTCAAAGTCACCTAATATTAATCTAGATAAAGGATGATCTTCTCCAAAGGTACTCTTAAAAGCATAATCAAAAAGCAAACTTTCGGGAGAATCCTTAAACATTTTAATTTCCTGTAAAATAATAGCCCTTTCTCCTTCCAACCCATCTTCCGAGAACCGAGGATTCTCTATCAAATCGGCAAGAACATCAAATGCAAGATTAATCTCTTCCGGAAGAACATGTACATAAAGAGAAGTCCATTCCCTGGAAGTTGAAGCATTTAAATATCCTCCCTTTGACTCTATAGCAAGAGAAATTTCTCTTTCGCTACGAGTTTTTGTACCTTTAAACACCGAGTGTTCGGTAAAATGAGATATACCAGCTTTTTTTTCATCCTCATCTCTTGAACCAACGGTTATATAAATACCGATTACAACCGAATAAGCTGAAGGTATAAACTCAGAACATACCGTCACCCCTGAAGGCAAAACACTTTTTCTATAATTATCCATTACCCATAACCTATTCTAAAAAAACTATAACTTATAAACCCCTTACAAATAAACACCTCGAACCGCTTATTTGACAACCATAATAACACACTTAACAATATATGTCAATGGGAAAATACATGTAAAAAATAACTTGGACTAATAAGTATTCGGCAAATATATATTTCACCCATATATATCAAATAACATAAAAACAAAAATAAGTCTTTCTGTTTTAAAAAACCTTGACAGACCATAGAAAAAGATTATTTTTTTACCATTCAATAAACAAACACAATATTTTGGTAGAAATTAATATTAAAGATATGTATCAAGAATTTAAAATTCTTTTCTTAGTAAAATGAGTCAGGGAGTTAGAAAAGGTTCCCTTTTTTCTCTTATTGGATACGGCTTTGCAGGATTATTTCTTGTTTTATTTCATGCATTTGCCGGAAGATGGCTTGGTGTTGAATACTACGGATTACTTAATACTTTACTTTCTTATATAAACATTGCAACAGCGATAATAGCATCAGGTGTAACAGAATGTCTTAGCCGTTACATTCCTTTTTACGAGGCAAAGTCTGACAAAGAAAGGGAAATAGGAACAATACAAACATCATTTTTTATTTATTTAATCCTGTTTTCCGTGGTTTTTATAAGCTCTTTTCTTCTAAAAAGACCTATCCTTAAGAATCACTTTAATAACAACATTGCGATACTATATCAATTCTTACTGGGAACAGGTTTCTTATCTCTTTTCCGTTTGTATAGTGGACTACTTAAAGGTTATAGAAAGTTCGACATATTTTCAATAGGAAATGTAATACAAGCCTTTATGATGTTTTCCTTTCTTTTTGTTTTCATAAAAATAATTGGATTAAACGAAATATCAGCAGGGTGGAGTTTAACTGCTTCGGCAGTAATAGCCATAATATTTTATCAAATTTCTCTAAGAAACATTTCTTTTCAGATTTTTAAAGCAAGAAAGCTTTTCAATCGGGATATAATTAAGTTTACACTTGCGGCGACATTTATATTACTTATGAATATCTGGATTTTTAGAGCTGGCCCTATTTTGTTAAAAACACTCGGTAAAAGCGAAGGCGACAAACTGGCCGGGCTCTTCAGTGCGACAGTTATGCCTTTAAATTTCGCAAGACTTATTGTAATGTCGTTACAGACAGGTCTTTTCCCAAACTTAAGCAGGGCATACTCAATTAAAGATAATGAGTTAATAAAAAGATATATATTTAAAAGTTTTGGTATCATTATAGGAATTATAACACTTGTACTACTTGTTTATTACTTATTTGGACCCCGAATAATATTACTTATATATAAAAAAGAAGAATTTTTGGTTTCAAGAACAAATACTACTTTGTTAGCTTTTGCATATTCTTTTTACTTTCTTGGCCTTCATTTGACGAAAATAATGCTGGCAAGGAATACCCCGGGGTATTCATCTCTCTCTTTAGCTATAGGTATTGCCGGAATGTTTGTCGTACTCAAGTGGTTCGAACTTCCTCCTATGAGACTGGTCGGGACAAGTCTACTGATATGCAATTTGCTCTATTTTACAATTCAAGCACTGTCACTATTAACTATTAAAACAAAAAAACTTATAAAGAACTAAATTTCTAAAAAAGAGTCAAGTTCTATTCAATAATCTATGTTACTTAAAATCTTCTTAAAAATATCACGATGCTCTTTAACAAGCTGATCAGCAGACCAATTACTGACCACTTTTTCCCTCGCGAGTTTTCCTTTCTTCTCAAGTAAATCAATATCCTTAAGTGCAATATTTATCTTCTTCGCTATATCATTAGGGTTTCCCGGTTTCATTAAAAAGCCAACATCTTCATCAATTATCTCAAGCAATCCCCCTACCCCACTACATGCAATAGCCTTACCACATGCCATTGATTCCAGAGCCGCAATAGAAGTTGCCTCCATAAGTGACGGAATAACAATCAAATCTCCAGAAGCCAATATTCCCGGCATCTCCTCATTAGGCACAGAGCCTAAAAGTATTACTTTTTTTTCTATTTTAAGCCCTTTTAATCTTTTCTCTATTTTCTCCCGTAAAGGTCCATCTCCTGCCACGATTAACTTCACTTTTTTACCCGGACAAATTTTCGGCATTGCCTCTATTAAAAAATGAACTCCGTTTTTTTCAACAAGGCGTCTTGGACAAACCAGTATAAGCTCTCCCTTATCTCTATCAATACTTGGTTTAATTCTCGGAGAAAACAGTTCAGTGTCTACGGGATTAATAAGAGCTTCTATTTTTTTATCAGGAACCAACTTGTTTCCGATATCTTTTATTTCTTTACTTGCGGCAAAAACATAATCGGCTCTATTTATACCCCACTTGAGATATTTCTTAAATATTAATTTTTCTGAAACCTTTATAAAATGTGAACTGTGCAAAGTAAGCACAAAAGACTTTTTTTTAAGAATTTTCGCAAACATACAGGGCAATATTGAAGCAATATCATGTCCGTGAACAAGATTTGCTTTTTTCGACATTTTTAAGAAAATCATAATAGAAAAAATTGTAGTTAAACTCCAACCAATTAAATTCTTTCCAAAAAAAGGTGTTCTGATTATTGAGATACCATCATAAATTTCCACTTTACGAGATTTAAGTGAATTAGAAGTGACGACTTCAACCACATCTCCAAGTTTTATAAAACCACGAGCAAGATTTAATATATGCACTTCCATCCCCCCTACCTCAGGATAAAAATACATTCCGTTAAATAAAATTCGCATTAAACTATAGTACCTTTTCGAAAAACTTTTTGATTGCCTCTAAAATTCTACTACTTGCCTTACCATCACCGTAAGGATTCTCTTCTTTACTCATTTTCCTCCGCCGGTTTTCATCATCCAGTAAAATTGTAACTTCCTCGATTATTCTATTTTTCTCAGTCCCTAAAAGCTTAGCAACTCCAGCCTCTATTCCTTCCGGACGTTCGGTTTTATTTCTCAAAACAAGTACCGGCACCCTAAAAGAGGGCGCCTCTTCTTGAATACCCCCGGAATCCGTCAGAACAAGATAGGATTTCGATAAAAGAAAAGCCATATTTTTATAGCTAACAGGGTCAATCAACTTCACATTAGGAAAACCCCCCAGAATTTTCTCGGCCGGCTTTTTAACATTTGGATTGGGATGCACCGGATAAACTACTAAGACATCTTCCCTTTCTGCTATTTTTTTGACAGCCTGAAATATATTTTCAACAGGTTTTCCAAAACTTTCTCTTCTATGACAGGTAAAAAGTATCAGTTTTTTATCTTCCGGTGTTAAGCTCTTAATTTTTTGGTCCACTTCCGTATTACTAATAACCCATAAAAGAGAATCAATTCCGGTATTACCGGTCACATATATTTTTTCTTCGGGTATGCCACATTTAATCAGATTATTCTTCGACCACTGTGTAGGAGAAAAAAGTAAATCGCTTATATCATCGATAAAAACTCTATTTATTTCCTCCGGAAAAGGTTGGTATTTATCAAACGTTCGTAGGCCCGCCTCAATATGTCCTATAGGTATTTTTTTATAAAAAGCACACAGCGCGGCAACAAAGCTCGTTGTAGTATCACCCTGAACCAGCAAAAGGCTCAATTCCTGTTCCTCAAAAACGTTCTTCATGTTCTCAATTAAACTTTTCGTAATATAAAATAAATCCTGATTTTCCTTCATCAAGTTGAAATCTATATCTATCTCTAGATCGAACAATTGGATGACCGAATCCAATAATTCCCTATGTTGAGCACTTGCTATAATAAACGGTTCGAAACGCTTAGTTTCTTTTAAAGCTAAAGCAACAGGTGCCATTTTTATCGCATCGGGCCTTGTACCAAACAATAAACCTATTTTCCTCACAAATTAAATCCTCTTAACTTTAAAACAAAAAACTAAAGCAACTAAAAATGTTATAAAACCTATTAGACTGAATAAAGAAGCCATATTGAATACCTTGGACTCACAAACAAAACGAACTTCATGCTCTCCTTCAGGCACAAAAACTCCGTAGAAAATATAATCGGCTTTATATATCTTTTCTTCTTTCTTGTCTATATAACATTTCCAATACGGATGATAATTTTCCCGAATAATAAGAAATGTAGAACTATCGGTTTTTACGTCAAAGATCCTTTCATTGACATCGTTTTTAACAATATTCACTTCTCCACTACCTTTTGAGATAAGAATTTCCGGCTTTTCCTCTAAAAGTGTAACGTTTTCCGGTTTAAATTCGGCAGATAAAATTTTATTCAATACCTCCTCCGCACTATCAAGCACACTATAACTATATATCAAAGAAACTCTGGGAAAGAAATCTTTATTTTCTAAAACCTGATATTCTCTTCCGACAAATGCAACTTCAAAATTCGAATAAAAATTCTTATATTTTTCGACCAGTTGCCTTGTCCTTTCGTCATATTTGGATAAATCTTCCGGCAAGCGAGGACCTACTATATATTTAACGTTTAACATAGATAAAAGATGTGGATATTCTATAAAATTTACGGGATTAAACATAACACTCCTACCTGCTCCAATAAACTCCTGATATCTTCCCGGAGGATTAGGACCGTATCCGCCAACATTATCAATACTATGAAATTGGAAATATGAGTTCTGGGATCTACCTTCATAGTTAAAAGGAAACACTCTAAACAGATTTTTCCTCTCTTTAATAAACTCTGTGACTTCATCAGCAGCAAAATATTTCTCAGGTCTCGATACCGCAGAAAGGTACTTCTTATTAATTGGCCACAGGTCAATTAATAACAAAAGAGCCAGCGCGGGAAAAACAATTTGAGAACTGATTTTTTTTCGTAGAAAAGCACTTATTAAAGCTCCGTTAAAAACAAAGAGAAAAAAAGATATCCACATACTTTTTTTAAAATTTGTAAAATTCTTACTCATAAGATAGATTTTTTGTTGGATATCATACCGGCTCAATACACCAGTCCAATTGGCAACGAAATGACTTTTCATCCAACCCGAGATACTCCCCTCACCAAGATTCACAATTAAAGTCCCAAGGAAAATTAATCCTAAAAGTATATACAAATACAAACTCACGTTTCCTTTATTTTCCTTATTTTTATCCTTCCGGATTTCCAACACCGCCTCTGCTCCAAAACCGGACAAAACGGAAATTCCAAAAGTCACAAGGTAAAAAAACATAGCAGGCGCTCTAAATTTCTTAGCCATGGGAGCAAGATAATAATAGATTTTGAATAAAGGTGTATTTTTACCAAGTGCTAATATTAAACTAATTACTGTGAAACAAACAAAATATTTAATTAAATGCTTTTTCTTCTTATAAAAAAAAGCGAACCCGAGGAGCATAAGAGGTAATATGCCAAGATATCTAGAATCAAGTTTAAAGAAATTTTCTCCCCAATAATCTTTAAGAATACCTGAAAAATGCGGAGCTATAAGGTTTAAAAGTTCCGATGTTGGGAGAGACCAGGATGTTGAATAACTGTAACCTCTTGCGGCCCCTCTCGCACCATAACTTAACGATAAAGCGGGCGGTAAAAACTTGATCATGATTATCAAAACTAAAACAATCATTCCAGCAGAAAAGAAACCGCCTATCTTAAAAATATCTTTTTTATTAAGTTCCCTCCTTCTATAAAAATACTCAACAATAAAATAAGATAGTACACCTATCATACCCCAATAACAAATCTGAGGATGTCCACCAAGTAGAAACAACCCCGTTAAACCTCCGAAAATTATAAAATCTTTAATTTTTTTAGTCTCAAATGTTTTGTGTAGAAACAGAAAAGAATAAGGTAAAAAAACAGCCCCTATCATCCTTCCAAGATGACCCGCGTTTGTAGTCGTTATCAACTGACCTGAAAACATAAATATAACTGCTCCCAGCAAAGCAGCAAAGTCTGATAGTTTATACTCTCTCAGCAGCAAAAATATACCCAATCCTCCAAGGAATACATGCAATACGAATAAAAGAGTCCAGGCGTAATGTACTGGAAAAGCAAAAAATAGGATATGAGGAGGATAAACCATCCCACCACCACCTCCCGAAGTTACAGTAGGATGTCCGCTGAAATTATAACTGTCCCACATAGGGAAACGCCAATGCGACTTCATATATTCTGTCAAGGAAGATTGGTACGTGTAACCCGAAAGAAGCCAATCCGAACCATACATCATTTTGGAAGGTGTTAAAAGCGGAGCAAAATATATTAAAGATAATGCAAAAAGAACAAGGATAAAAATAAAACTTAATTTCTTCCGATCCGAAAAGATACTTTTTGACATTTTACACCTCCTTTGCTCTTTCAACTTTAAAATCTTTTCATCTTCAATAAGTCGAACAAAACTTAACAAAAACCGATATCTTGTCAAGTATATTCACATAAAATAAAATTGTAAAAAAAAGAAATGACCTTGTTTTTTTAAAATAAATATTCTATTCAAAGAGACAATGAATCAGGGAGTCAGAAAATGTTCAATCTACGCTTTAATAGGACAGGGGATCAGCCGGCGTTTTCCTAGCTTTATTTGATGTCTTTGCCGGGAAATGGCTTGGAGTAGAAAAATACGGTTTCTTAAAAGTTCTATATGATTTAGTTTTTTTCGACCACAGTTGTAATTGCAGGTATAGTGGGAAATTTATCAAGGAATATTGCTCACTTCGAAGAAAAAAAAGATAAGAAGGGGATTGAACAAACGATACAATCTTCCCTTGTAATATCTTTTATCACACTAATACTGTTTATCGGATTAACCCTTTTATTTAGAAAGTGGGTAACTAATAAATTCTTGAACTCGGAAAGCATTATGCTGCTTCAATTTCTCCTGTGTATAACCCTCCTATCTATTTATCAATTCTACAATGGAATATTCCAGAGATACAGAAGATTTCATATTTTTTCTTTCGGAAATAGGAAAGTATCCTTTTAATTTTAAGGATTGAAGTTTTAAATCTTATTTAATACAATGTTTTATAACAACAATCACAACCCTCTTTTTTTATTGTGTTTAACCAAGACCTAAAACCAGCCTAAAATACACCTTTATTCTTAAGATTTTGAGGGATGAGAGATACCCTTTCCCCCTTGACGATATATAAATAATCTTCTATATTTAGATCAAAAAAGGGAACGAAACAGAAATGAAAAACAGGATATGTATACTAGCATTTATCGGTTCAAATAATATTGGAGATGAAGCAATATTATATTCTATTATTTCTAATATCAATAAAACTAAAAATGAAATTACAATCTTTTCTCTCAATCCTAAGAAAACCAAAAAACTTCTGTATGATTTAAATTTAAAAAACATTGAAATAATCAATATTAAAAAACACTTTTTATCGCTAAAAAAATTTATAAATTCCAATATATTCATTTGTGGTGGAGGCGGAATAATTCAAGACCAAACAAGCGTCTATAATCTACCCTCCTTCTTGAGTAGAGCTTTATTCGCAAAGATACTAAATAAAAAAATCATGTTTTTCGCTGTCGGAGCCGGACCAATTTACTCGCTATTTAGCAAATTTCTAATAAAAACTATTCTTAACCTGGCAAACATAATAACAGTAAGAGATAAAGAATCAAAAAAAGTTTTACTTAATTGCGGAGTAAAAGAAAATTTAATTAAAGTTATCGCCGATCCGGCAGTTTCACTGGGAAAAATCTCAAAAAAAGAAGCCCAAATTTTGCTCCGCGAACAGGGTATAAATGTTAATAAGAAAATAATGATTATATGTTTAAGACAATGGTTCGCCATTTACAGACTAATACCAGTGAAAATCGTTAAAAAATTTAACATTCAGACAAAAAAAGATAAACTAAAATACGAATACTTTATTAGAGAAATATCAAAATTCTTAGAATATTGTGAAAACGAATTAGAATTCCAACTTGTTTTTTTACCCTTCTGGAAAGAAAGAGACAATAAAGTCCATAGAGAAGTCAGTAAACTAATTAAAAATAAGAATAATATTTTTATTTTGGAAAAATATTATAATCCTTTGGAAATTAAAGGGATAATAAGTATCGCGGATTTTATATTAGGAATGAGGTTACATTCATTAATTTTCGCATCAGCAAATAAAAAAGATTTCCTTGCAATAGATTATGCCCCCAAAGTAAAAAATTATCTGAAACTGCTGTTAAAAAACAAAAATGTCCTTGATAAAATCCTCGTTGACCCTGAAAGTTTCTCCTGTGAAGAACTGATAAAAAAATTAAATTTCGTTCTTTCTGAGAAACCCCTTAAGTCGGAAGATTTCCTTAAAAATCTTTCTGCTACTTTAAATAGAGAAAAAAAGAACTATTATTATCTAGAAAAACTTAATTCGAGTTAATTGATAAACTCAATCCAAGTATCCCGAATTTTTCAAACGCTCTTCGATTTCTTTATTGATCTCGAATTTTTCTTCGCTATGATAGCAGATTTCGTTTTCAACAAGAACAAAGTTTAAATATAATTCTATTGAAATAAGTATAATGGGGACGAACAATAAAGAACATAAAATTCAACCAAACTCCTTACCTGGACCTTTACATAAAAAATGACGGCCTTTGCTGCCATTAAACTCTATTTTATTTGTGAAACTCCCGTTTTATTTTTAAGAAGAAAAAATCGCTTAGTTTAAATTGAAATAATTAAATTATCGGCTCTTTTTGACTACACGGTAAAAATCATGAAACTTCTTATCATAGGACCTTGACAAAAAAGTCAATTAATCTAATAATATTTAAAAATATTATTAGATTAAAAGTTCGTTAAACTATGGAGGTTATAAATGTTTCTACTTTTAATTAACTATAGTTTCTTATCTTTCGTTTTATTAGCAGGCGCACCTGATATTTACGTCAAATCCGAATTAACAAATTCAAATAAGAGTTACCTATCTCTATCTTACGCTAATTTCATACGCGAAAATCCCGGAGGAATAAAAAAAATCTTATCTGAAGAAAAAAAAGCACATATTTCAATATCAAAAGGGCTAACTGATGTCGGTTATCAATTCTACAAGCTCAAAGAAGATAAAAAAGCAGTGAAAAAATACGAAGAAGCCCTATCTCATTATGCCACCGACAGACTTTACTATCACTATGGTAACAGTCTCTCGAACATCGAAAGACTTAATGATGCAATCAAAGCTTACAAAATATCTTTGTATTTAGGAAATAAAAACAAAGGAAGAGTATATTATAACATTGCATGCGCATACAGCAGATTAAAAGATGAAGAAAGAAGTTTGGAAAATCTGGATAATGCGATTATAAATGGTTACAATAATTTCAATTACATAAATATAGATAAGGACCTGATTTTTCTCCGTTCTCAAAAAAGTTGGAAAGAATGGATTACAGAAAGGGAAAAACTTTTTAGAGTCAATATTCCATCTGATGGGTTAGTTGCAGAATATCTTTTTAATGGGAATGCGGAAGATAACAGTGGAAATGAAAACCATGGTACCCTTATCGGCAATGCATCTGTTGATAACGTTTTAAAAATCGGAGATAACATCGAAGACTATATGACCGTTCCGAATAGTGTTTTCGACGGACTTAGCAACCTCACTATTTCTTTTTTTATTAAATTTAACAAAATCCACAGAGAAGGACGTATCCCGGGTCATGCTATTATAAGTTGTTCAAGGGGAACCGAAGATAATGCTTTTTTAATATTCTATGACTACGATAAGAAGGCGTGGGATTTTTGGGTTGAAGATAGAAGATTGAATTTCCCAATGGATACCACGATCTTTGATAAGAAGTGTCATTCTTTAATCTTCTTAAGAAACGGTGCAGATGGGACTTTGTACATTGATGGCATAGCTCAGAACACACGTGTAAGTGATATAGTCCTTAATATCGGAGAAAGCGGAGTTATAATCGGACAGGAACAAGATTTAGTATCTGGGAGTAGATTTCTTGAAGCGGACCAGTCTCTGGCAGGAGAAATTGACAATCTCCGAATTTACAATCGGGCTCTCTCGAAAAAAGAGATCCAGGCACTATATAACGAAAATCGGTAAAAGGCTTTTTAAGGACAGATCAACTTACTTTTCAAGTAAAACTCTCAAAGGGGCTTGAATCGAATTTACTTCTTGTAGATCTATGCCTCTCCCGAATATAATGTAAAGAGCTCGGAACCTATATTTATTTATACGATATATAATTAGTTTAGTGTTCCGTTCAACTTAGATTCGAGGAACTTAAGAATCAGACAGGATTAACTAAGATTTACAGGATTTTTTCTGTTGTTTTATTTTTTCGTTTTGACTCAGGACTCACGGCACATGACACACAACTTGGATAGCTCCAACTACTAACCTCTATCGTCCGTCAGACGTCCTCCATCATCGCTCATTATTTTGCCACAAGCGAAAGCTTGACTTTATCGAATCTCTTTTTATACTAAAACCACATGCGATTTTATAAAACTACATTCAATGATATAAGTTCTAAAGAGAATAAAAGTTTATGTTCTTAATAATATTTTCTCTCTTTCCACCTTTAAGAACCGCACAAGAAACCGGCTTTGGAAACATACCCAAATTACCTCAAAAATCTTTTTCCGTCACTTACCAAAATTCATACTCAATTTCGGAGCTTCAGACCGTCAGAATCAATTGGTTAGCTGATTCTTACGGATTGGGAATTTCCCACTTTGGCACTTCTTTCTACAGAGAACTAATAATGGGAGGCATTTTCCGGACAACAATAGACAAAACCTTTTTTATAATCGAACCTTCTTTTTTACACTTATCTCAAGAAGATGAAGATAATTTTGGATTCAGCGCCGACTTCCTCATCGGCATTTCTTTAGTAAATCACGGAATTTATTTTAAGGCTCTCCATCCTGTTTCATGGATAAGGAATAGTACCATACCGGCTGAATTAGAACTATGTGGTATTTACACGGACCAGTGGAATGAAATTGGGGCAAAGATCAACTTCACGGAAAACTGGGGCATCGGCTTAGGATTTGGATATGAAATAAAATTTCCAACCTTCGACGCTTCGCTTGGTTTGCTGACAAATCCCTTAATTCCTACTGCGGGTTTCTCCTTTAAAATTTCAAATATAAAATTCGCAATAGGAATTCAGAATCATCCGGACCTCGGCTTATCGGAAACGTTCACCGTAAACCACCTATCGCAGCAAGGCCGCTAAAATGTAAAAATTAAATATCAAAATGGAAAATGATAAATCAAAGTTCAAAAAGTTATTTCACCGCAGAGGCACAGAGTACGCAGAGCCCCACACCATACACTATTTATTTTGTTGTTTTTACAAAAATAAAATATGGATGGGGTTGGGAAAGACCTGGTTATCCGCGAAAATCAGCGGCTAATAAAAGAGGTATAAAATGAAAGAAAAAATATTTGAAGAAAAAAGAATCTTTACCGGTAATTTATTGAATTTCAACGCAGACAGAGTTGTCCTTGCAAACGGGATCAAAACTTTCAGAGAATACGTTTCTCATCCGGGAGCAGTAGCTGCGCTTCCTTTTCTTAGCTCTTCCGATATTATTCTTGTTAAACAATACCGTTACGCAACAGGTGAATTTCTTCTTGAAATACCTGCCGGAACAATAGAAAAGGGTGAAACCCCGGAACAAACTGTTGAAAGAGAACTTCAGGAAGAGATAAACTACAATCCAGGCTGTCTTACAAATCTGGGTTGGTTTTATCTGACACCCGGTTACAGCAATGAGAAAATTCATCTGTTCAATGCAACAGAACTGGAAAAATGTTGTAAAGAAACCGAAGAAGATGAGAACATCGAAGTTGTAAAAATGAAAGTCGAAGATGCACTTTCTAAAATCCACTCAGGCGAGATAAAAGATGGAAAAACTGTTATTGCTATTTTGTCTTATATCAATAGAACCGTTTGAAATAGACCAGGAAACGACACAAACTCCTGAACTCTTAGAAACAATAAGACGGTTGAAAGAAAATCCGATAAATATAAATACTGCAAGAAAGATCGAACTATTACTTATACCATACGTTGATAAGTATCTTGCCGAGCGGATAATAGATTACAGAAAAGAACGTCTCTTTACAAAAACAGAAGAATTACTATTGATTGAAGGAATAACACCTTACCTTTTCGATAGAATAAAAAAGTTTGTAACAGTAAAAGATGCAAAAAGAAGAAGAAAACCCAAAGGGTTTGATTTCTTGTCCCGCTTTGAACGTAAGGAAGAAGAATCTCAAAATAAAATATATAACAGAATCACCATTCCGTACAAAGGTATATTTGTGAACGGTCTTTTCGAAAAAGACTATGCGGAAGAGGATTATTTCGATTATTACACCGCTTCAATTTATATTCCCGAAAAACTCGTTATCGGCGATTATGACCTTGATTTAGGCATGGGAATTATGTTGGGAAAACCGGATTTTTTTTACCGTAGTTCGGGTATTATACCCGGGGAAAAAGGTTTCAGCCCTCATCTTTCAACGTACGAAGAAAATTTTTTCAGGGGTATCGCAGGTAAGTGGAAAGAATTTATGTTTTTCGGTTCCTACATCGAAAAGACTACCTGGGGAAAAGAGAAATTTCTCGGAGCGAGTTACAAATTTTCTTCAATAAGACTAACGGGAAGCTTTAGCGAATCCGAAAAAAGAGGAAAATACGGACTGGGTTCTTTTTATGCCGATAAAGAACTCGCAGGGAATCTCTTTCGTTTCGAAATCGCAAGCGGAGGGAATACCTTTAAAGAAACAAAAAACAGCCTGTCTTATTCAATGGGGATTGACAACGGTAAGGGTTTGAAAGCAATATACGTCAACATAAAAGATTCCCTACCCACTTTGAGAAGTTCTCCTTTTTATAAAGACGAAGAAGCCTTTTATTTAAGTTACGCGAGGAAAATTTCACCGGATCTATCCGCCGGTGTCTTTACAGAATTTTCCCGAAACATTTCAAGTATGGAATCTTTCGACAGAATAGCGGAATTTCATTTGGGCTGGGAACCCATTAAAAATCTCCGAATACAAAACAGAATAAAAACCCAGAGAGGAAAAAACAGCGGCAGATTCGACGTAATTCACAAAGTAAAAGATATAACTTTTCGAAGCCGTTTTGAAGTACTAAATGGATCTGAAGGTTCCGGTTTCCTTGCATACACCTCTCTGCGTTACTCCAAAAATCACATTCTTGAAGGACGCTTAACGCTTTATGAAACAGACAACGGCAGCGCAAGAATTTATGAATACGAGAATGATTTACCCGGAAAGTTTACAATAAAGCAACTCTCCGGTTCCGGCAGACGCTTCTATATTATTCTGGGAGAAAAAATATTACCTACACAGGTCTATTTGAAGTGGAGCATCGATTTCAAAGAGACTATTTCTCACGAAGTAGGCTTAGCCCTCTGCCTATGAAATACTTTAACGTAGCCGTCCCCATCGATAAATCTTGCCTTTTCACTTACAGGAAAAAAGAAGATCTGAAATTACAAAAAGGAAGTGTTGTACTAATCCCTTTCAGAAATAAGATACTTGAAGGGGTCGTGATTGAAGAAGGAAAATATTTTAAAGGAGCAAAAGAAATCCAGAAAAAGATACTGGACTTACCCGAAGATTTATTTAAGCTATGCCAATGGATTTCCCGGTACTACGTCTGTCCAATAGGTCTGGTATTCTCTTTCTGTCTTCCTCCAATAATGAAAAAAATCAAAACATTTAAAGAATATCCCAAAAAGGAATCTACAATTAAATTAAATTCATTTCAAAATAAAGCGTATAGACGAATAATGGAAGCAATTAAAGAGAAACGGTTCGAGACATTTCTACTTTTCGGGGTCACAGGAAGCGGAAAAACCGAAATCTATTTGCATCTGATGGAACACATAATAGATAAAGGAAAAAGTGTGCTCTATTTAACACCAGAAATTTCAATGATACCTCAGGTCATCGAGCGGATAAGGGATAGATTTGGAAGCGGCGAATCGTATACCTACAAATCATCCAGAGGTATGAGATATTCATACTGGTTAAACGCTTTAAACGGTAATTTAAAAATCGGAGTGGGCTCAAGAATGAGCGTTTTCAGCCCGTTTAGAAATCTCGGTCTAATTATAGTTGATGAGGAACATTCCGATTCATATCGTCAGGATGACCTCAAACCAAGATTTTCCGGACGCGATGTTGCAGTTATGAGGGGAAAAATAGGGAATTTCCCGGTTATACTTGGCAGCGCGACACCTTCTATTGAGTCTTTTTATAATTCAGAAACCGGCAAGTATAAACTTCTCGAACTCCCTAAAAGGGTAAAAGGTATGGATCTACCGGAGGTGAAAATTGTCAACCCCAAAGGTGAACTCTTTTCGGAAGTTATGGAAAAAGAAATCAAAGATACTTTAAATAGAGAAAAACCATCAAGAGTTATCCTTTTTCTCAACAGAAGAGGGTATGCTCCTTACGGTAAATGCTATAATTGCGGTTGGGTTGCCCTCTGCAGGGACTGTGATATATCTCTCACTCTCCATAAAAAAACAAACACTTTAATCTGTCATCACTGCGGATATAGCAGTAAAAAAATCGAAAACTGCCCCGTTTGCGGCAAAGAAATATTCTATTTAGGATGGGGAACACAAAGAATCGAAGAAGAAATAGAAAAAAAATGCATAGGATACAGTATCAAAAGGATGGATACAGACAGTACTTCCGGCAGACACACTCATGAAGAAATATATAGTAAATTAAAAAAAGGAGAGATTCAAATACTTCTTGGAACTCAAATGGTAACAAAAGGACTCGATCTCCCTGATATAGGATTCGTAGGCGTTGTTTCAGCGGATACCGCTCTGGACTTTCCGGATTTCAGAGCAACGGAAAAAACTTTTCAACTTCTTTCACAGGTTGCAGGGAGAGCGGGCAGAGGCGAAAAGGGTAAAGTTTTAATACAGAGCTCAAATCCGGAACACTACGCGATAAAAAGCGCCTCAGCCCATAACTACAGGGATTTTTACTCCGAAGAAATAAAATTCAGAGAATCCGCCAATTATCCCCCTTTTACCAAGCTGGCAAGAATTATTATTAAATCCAAAGAAATGAAAAAAGCGGAAAACGCTTCCGTTAAATTAAAGAAAACAATTGAAAGTATGGCAGAAGCAAAAAGAATCACAGTTCTCGGACCTGTAGTCTGCCCCATCGGAAAAATTGAAAAATATTTTCGATTCCACATGCTGTTGAAATCAAAAACAGGTTCTCCCCTCCAAGACATACTAATGAAACTCTATACTAAAAAGACTCCTGGGGTAAAAATATCTTTAGAAATAGACCCGGTAAATATGTTATAAGAAAAAGAGGTGCACTCTGTGGTATTTTTTCGGGGGGTTGACTTTCCAGATCTTTTGTTAATATTCCGTAATAAATAAAATTCAATC
>CAYYUB010000002.1:0-43990 GCA_964474855.1 uncultured bacterium | reverse complement strand
TATCTTCGCTGTCAAGATGATATATTATGGAATATAAGCCTTTATGTCCTCCGTCACTGCCTTTGGTTCTTAATCTAAGGCTACCGAAAGGTAAATTTATATCATCTGAAATGATAAGAATGTTTTCAAGAGAGAGAAAAAAATGTTCGCTTAATTCAAGGGCTGCTATTCCATTGTTATTCATAAAAGTTGTCGGATAGGCTAATATAAGGTTTCCATTTTTCGAATAATAGTAATGTCCTTTACCAGGTTTGAGCCTTAAGTTTTCTTCTGAACATATTGATTTTATTACTCTTCCTCCAAGGTTATGCCTGGTTCCACTGTACTCCCCTGAGAAATTGCCAAGCCCTATTGCTGCGCGATATTCTATTCGCCACTCTCCTTTTCTTTCTGTTCTTCGGGCATTTCTTTTCCTTCTTCTTTTGTAATAACCTCTGGTTCTTCTGCTTCTTCGCCGATTGGGAGTTCTTCTTCAACAGGTATAACTTCCACAAGCTTTCTGGGTGATAAGATATTTACTACGGTCGCGGAAGGATCCGCTTCTACTTTAACTCCCTCGGGTATATTGAGATCTCTAATGTGAATAGATTGTCCTATTTCAAGAGCAGTGACATCCACAACAATATTTTCAGGTATATCTTTAGGTAAACATCTGACTATTAAATCTCTATGTTCTATGTTCAATATTCCGCTTTCTTCTATGCCTTTAGCTTTGCCCTGGAAATCCAGTATGACGTGAACATTGATTTCTTCATCTTCATGTATGTGCTGGAAATCTACATGTAATAGTCTTTCGGTCATAGGATTTCGACTGACCTCTCGCATTAATACCTGAAGGTCTTTTCCTTCATAGTCAAGAGTTAACAATGTTGCTTCGGAATGCAGTTTGTGTATGACATTTGTCAGTTCTTCTTCCTGAACCATTATCGGTCTGCTTTTTTCACCGTGACCGTAAATTATACCAGGAATCCAACCCTCTTTCCTGAGATTATTGACTTTTCTGGTTCCAATTTCTTTCCGTTCTTTTACTTTCAATTTCTCCTCCTAATAAATTGCGTCTGTCTATATAAAAAGCGATGACACGGATTTGTTTTCGTAGATTCTTTTTATCGCTTCACCAAGAAGTTCGGCTACTGAAATTACCTCTATTTTCTCGCTTTTCTTGTTGCCCAGTGGAATAGTGTCTGTAACGACAAGCCTGTTAAGCGATGAAGATGTAATCTTTTTTATTGCTTTTCCCGAAAGTACAGGATGAGTTATATATGCGTGGATCACTCTGGCTCCCTGTTCCTTTAATTCGTTTGCTGCCGCAGTTAAAGTACCTGCAGTGTCTACGATGTCGTCTATTATAATAGCGACTTTATCTTTTACATCTCCAATTATATTGACAACTTCACAGTGATTTGGTTTGGGTCTTCTTTTATCCACAATAGCTATAGGTATATCACTGTTGATTTTCTTTGCTATAACTCTAGCTGCTTCAACCCTTCCAACGTCCGGGGAAACAATGACGGTTTTTTTATAATTTAATTTTAATTTTTTTATATGTTTAACCATCACCGGTGTTGCAAAAAGATGATCAACCGAGATATCAAAGAAACCTGTAATCTGGGGTGCGTGTAAGTCCATGGTTAAGATACGATCAGCACCTGCTTTTTCCAATAAATTCGCAAAAAGTTTTGCTGAAATCGGAACTCTGGGTTTGTCCTTTTTTTCCTGACGTCCATATCCAAAATATGGTATAACAGCGGTTATCCTTCCCGTAGAAGCACGGTTTAATGCATCAATTATAAGTAACAGTTCTAAAAAATTCTCTGCGGGAGGATTTGTTGACTGGACAACATATACATCTCGTCCTCGGACGTTTTCTTTAATCTGAATAAAGATTTCGCCGTCTGAGAATTTCTTCCTTTCGAGAGTAGACAAAGGTATCTTTAAATGCTTAGTAATACCTTTTGCCAACTTTAAGGTTTCGGAGCCTGAAAAAACTTTTAATTTCAATTTCACTTCTCTTCTGGGGCGGTAGGATTCGAACCTACGAATGCGAGACCCAAAATCTCGTGCCTTGCCGCTTGGCGACGCCCCAAGAAATTATAAGGGCAAGGAGTTTAATTTTTATAAAAGCTCTTCGTCCTCTATTATTTCTTCTTCTATTGCTATTTCTTCATCTGCTGTTATTTCTTCTTCCTGAAGGTCGTTTGCTATCTCTTCATCGATGTCATCTTCTTCTCCGATGTCATCTTCTTCTCCGATTTCGTTTATATTAACATTATCATCGGGTGCTTCAAAGTCTTCCTGTTCGAGATTGGAACTCTTTGGAGTTTTACCCTCTTCTTCACATTTGCTATAGTATTCGTCAAGGACAACCTTTTCAAGTTTTTTTCGCATGTTGTTATTTATTGGATGAGCGATGTCTCTAAAAGTTCCGTCTTTCCCTTTCCTTGAAGGCATTGCTACAAAAAGTCCTTTTCTCCCTTCGATCACTTTCATACCGCGGATAACAAAATCGTCGTCAAAGGTAACGTTGACAAATGCCTTAAGTCTGGGTTCATCTCTAAGAGTTACACGTACTTCTGTGAATTCCATTAGTCCTCCTTTGGTTTTAACAAGTTGAAGTACTCTTCCCGGGAGATACTTTTGTAATTCATTAATGTATATTGATCTTCTTTAATATCTCCCCCCCTATAGTTGTATTTTTCTGATCCGAATATTGCATATATAGCAGAACCAGAACCACTTAATATAACATTTATTGGGTTCATTCTTCTTAACTCTTCCATAGCATTTTTTACTTGAGGGTATTTTTTTGAAATTATCTCACAAAAGGAATTCTCCAATTTACCAAAGATTTCCCTTTTTCCCTCTTGCATTTTTTGAAGTATAAGGCTTAAGTCTTCATTTGTCAAGGCTTGTTTTTCTTCGTTATCCCACCAATTGTAGGCATCTTTTGTCGATATTGGAAATGAAGGGACTGCAAGCAAGAGTTGAAATGTTGGGATATCTTTCACCCATTCAACTTTTTCCCCTCTTTCCTTTACAAGTGCTGTTCCGCCTTTCAAAAAAAATGGTACATCCGAGCCAAGTTTTTTTGCGCATTCCATTAATTCTTCCGTATTTTTGGGATATTCCAGTAAACGATTCAAGGTTAATAGGGTTGCGGCCGCGTTTGAACTTCCTCCTCCGAGGCCCGCACCAATCGGTATTTTTTTTTCGACTTTTATCTTAACTCCAAATCCTTTACATTGTTTATCTTTAAACATACTTGCTGCTTTATATATTAAATTAGAGGGTCCACCCGGCAAATTAGGATTGTCGGAAAGAATCTCTATTACGTTTCCTTCCAGTTTGAAGTAGAGTGTATCTTTAAGAGATATCGTTTGAAAGATAGATTCGATTGAATGGAAGCCATCTTCTCTTTTTTCGTGGATATGAAGACCGAGATTTATCTTTGCGAATGCAGGGATTTTAGTCCAATTCATGCACACCACACCCCAAATAGTAACCACAAGATTTCACAGATTAACACAAGACTACCCAACCTCCCCCCAATATTTTTTATTTTTAAACAACAAAATATTTTTTTTAATCCGTGTTCATCTGTAGCTATTATTGGGGTATTGGGATGGGTTTTAAGGAACATAATAAAAATCTCTGTGTACTCTGTGTGTTCTGTTTTCCTCTGTGCACTCTGTGGTAATTTTTTTTAATTCATTTTTGAATTTTGATTTGTCATTTTTCATTTTGATATTTAATTTTTGCATTTTAGCGGCTTTGAAGCGCTGCTATTTTTTTGGTCAATTTTGATTTCGTGGTTTTACCATACTTGCAGCTATTTAGAATCCTTCTTTATCCCTCGTTTTAAGTTGTCGGATCAATGGATCGACTCTTCTTGCGTCACCGGGATATATTTCCTGCCAGCTTTCGAGCAGTTTAATGGCTGTTTTGGGATTGCCTCTCATAGCGTAAAAGAGAACTTTCTCTACAAGTTTTGGATCTTCACTGATCTTTAAAATAATTTCTTTTATTTTTTCCGACTCGTTAGACATGGTGTAAAGTTCAGTAAGTCCTACATAACCGAAAGCCTTGAAGTCTTCATTGTTAAGTAAGGATAGGAATTCATTTTCTGCTTCTTTAAACTCCCTGGAGTTTTCATCTTTTACATTTAAAGTTAGCATTTCGGCTCGCAGGAAATGAAGTGGCGGTGTATTAATTATGGAAAGAAGCGAATCACTAAAGTTGGTTGCTCTTTCTTTTTCATTAAGCAGGAAATAGATTTTTTTGAGTTTGTTTGCTACCTGGGGGGGTACTACAGTAGAGAGCCGAGAGTTCATTGAAAAGATAAAGGCGTGTTCGAAGATGTTTTCTAACATTTTTAATGTATCTTTATCGGACTCCGAAATTATTTTTTTATGTTTTTCGTTGAATTCCGCCAATGATTGGCTTCCAGACATGAGATAAATAGACGCATGGTTAGCTAAAGGCTTCTCCTGTGCACTTCCAGTATAAATTGTAGGATTTTCATAATAACTTGTTTTAAATTCGTTGGCAAGTTTATCAAGCATTTTTCTGGAATTTATCATTTCTCTTCCTTCTTTTCCTACCAAACGGTAGGCGAACCCTTCCAATTCAAAGTGACTGCCAAAGACTTTTTCGGAATAAGATTCTACAGGATAAGAAAAATATATATTGATAAAAGGCTTGAAATCTTCTTTAATGTATTCGTTTACGAATATTTCTGCCGGCATGATGAAGTCTTTGAATGTAGGTTTCCTGCCTATTGCGCAAAGTATTATATTTCTTACTAAAATATCTGCGGGCCTTAACCATTTTCCGTCTTCGCACCTTATTGGTTGTATATTATTTATTACCCATTGTTCGAAATCTAAATTCGTTTCTCCGTTTCTTTTCTTTATATGGTATGCCCTTTCCATATTGGTTCCTCTGAAGGGAGAAGCGAAATCCATAGGTATACCGGATAATTTTAGCTGTCGTATATACCAGGACGTATTCATAAGAGAAAAATTTGAAAGCCGAATTCCTTTTTTGTTTTCGGGGTCGAATTTCCGAAAACCTTTTACCTCTTGAAGAAACCAGACCGGAAATGTATCATTGTCTCCGTATGTAAAGAGTATGGAATGTTCTTCTATACTGATTAGTAAGTTATGAGCGTAATCGGAAGCAATCCAGTTGCCTCTTCTGTTGACGTGACTGTTTATATTGGAAACCATCGGTGTAAACCCTATCAAAAAGGATAACGCCAACCCTGAATAACCATAAGAGTTATTTATCTTTTTTATTTTTTCGTATATCCAGTATAACCCTATTGCTACGTAAAACATAAAAAGGAAATATGCCGAGCTCCAGAAATAGTCTCTTTCCCTTACCTCTCTTCCTTGATGTGCCGGATTGGGATCGGAAGGAGAGAATTTTAAATTCAGATAAAAAACAAGGCCTAAACTTACGAGAAGGTACAAAATAAAGAATAACCAAAAAGTTTTTCTGTCTTTTTTAAAATGAATAAACATACCCCCGAACCCTGTTAAAATGTATGCATAAGTACCTGTTATTGATATATACTTTAGCAGATTATTGGTGGATTCTCTCGGATACGGGAAATACTGCCATGAGAAATATTTGAAAAATATTTTTATTTGTTCAAATAACGCAATAAAAGAGGAGAGGTTGGTTTCCATTTGAGTTTTTCTGGGGAACATCTTCATGGGTCCGTATTGTTCCCGTGATATAACATCCCATAAAGCCGAAAAATTGCTTGGGTCTGCTTCGTTTATCGCCGGGTTACTTACCGCTCTTACCATTAAGTAATAATATGTGGTGATACCTATTAATATGAGAATTGCGGAGAAAATAATTAACTTTGGATTATTGAATATTTTTTTGTCTGTCATTATTACAAAAACTAAAATACCCGGAATAAGGAGTAAAGGCATTAAATGAATACCGAATGATAGAAAAATTAAATAAACAAGAAGTAAAAGATAGTTATCGTCACCTCTCATCTCCCGGTTTTCATCCCAGTGGAGAGCAAGCCATAAACATATTACCAGTATCAGAATGGATGTCGAATAAACTTCTGCTTCTACTGATGTATCCCATACACTGTAAGAAAAACCGGCTCCGATAGCAGAAAATACCGCGATAAGATGGTTGCTTAGAGGTAGTCTTTTTCCTCTGTTCTCTCTAAATCTCTGAAAAACCGAGAGTATGATGAGGTAAAGGAAGCCTCCTGCCAGGGCACTTGAGAGAGACGAAAAAAAGTTTATCCTTTTCGCTACTTCATTGAAAGGGATAATGATATCAAATATTCTGCCGAGTAGAATGAAAAACGGCGTTCCCGGAGGATGTGGGACTCCCAGGATGTGTGAGCAAGCTATGAATTCTCCGCAATCCCAGAGTGAAACAGTAGGGGCAATAGTGTATAAATACGCTGAAATTAAAACGATTAATACAGATAAAAACCCTGTTATTTTTCTTCTATCGTACATTTATTTCCTTCCATTTAGAGACAAATATAACGGTTTAATATAATAAATCAAGACCAGAACCCACACTACCCGCAATGATAGGACGCAGATGAACGCAGATTAAAAAGGATTTTTTGTTTAAAACCCATCCCGCACCACCAATAATTAGCCACGGATTAACACAGATTCACACGGATTACCCAACCACCTCCCATTTTTTATTTGTTTTTCCTAAAACCTAAAACCCAAGACCTAAAACCTAATATCTCACACAAAGACACAGAGATCACAAAGTTTATTTTTTTGTTTTAACTCCCCAACTTTCTAACCTCCTAACATCCTAACTATTGTATGCATGAAATTCGTAGCAAACAACACAACAAAACCAGAGGGTTTTTGTTTTTATGTTTTTGTTTATCGAAACTTTACATTGAGAACTAAAGTTTAACGAATCTTTTTAACGTTTTCGGCTTTTGGTCCTTTTTCACTTTCGATAAGGTCGAACTCTACTTCGTCTCCTTCCGAAAGTGTAACCAGACCATCACTAAGGGATGTTGTGTGAACAAATATGTCTTTTGAGTCGTCCATTGTAATGAAACCGAATCCTTTCCTGTCACTAAACCATTTTACTTTACCTTCAGCCATACTAAAAAGACCTCCTTTGGTTTTTTAGAGTATACAAAGATACATAAATGAACAATCGAGTAATCATATTCATTTTTGTTTGTTTGTCAACCCTTTTTTTGTTTTTGGCCACAGAGACACCCCGATACGGTCATTCTTCCCTACGGGGCAGGCAGAGAACACAGAGCCACACCACACCCCAATAATCGGACGCAGATTTAAAAGGATTTTTTTTGTTTAGAACCCAACCCACGACACCAAATATTTAGACAGGATAAAAAAAGGATTTACAGGATTTTTATTTGTTGTTTTTTTAAATCTAACCCAACAAACCCAATGAACTCTATAAACTCAATAAACTAATTATTACACAAATAACACGAATTCTTTTTTTTTGCCGTTAGCCTCGGCGGATAGCGTTTTTCGCCCTTGACAGTAGTTGATAATTAATTAATAGTCTATTTAAATTATGTTTTATTTTTCATTGGAAGCGCTATTGTTATCTTTGTTATAGGATGATTTTAAGAAGTGATGTTTAATGTAAATTTGTAAAATTGTAGGAGGGTTTTTATGAGAAGGTTTAAGTGCTTGGTTTATTTATTGGTTAGTGTTTTTATTTTTACTCCCATGAACTTAATGGGGGGAGAGGTAGGGGAGACAAAGGTTTCTATGAAATTGTGGAATAGGTATACCACTGAAATTATTGATAATGAGGTAACTCAAAGTAAACTTACTCTGGAGAGGGGTTATTTCAGGATTGAGCCTACTATTACGGATAAGATAGACGGTAGATTTAACCTGGATTTCTTCTCCGACGAAACTTCTACTACAGGTGGTGGCGTTAGAGTAAAGTATGCCTACCTTAATTTTGCTGAGGTTTTACCCATACCGGAAAGTAAAATTAGCGTTGGTTTAATTCAGCATTATTTCGGTTTTGGTTATGATTGGGAATATATTACAATAGAGAAGGTACTGGAAGAAGTAGAGGGTGTTGCAAAATCCGCTGATTATGGAATTGCTTTCTGCGGAAATCTTCCAAGCGATAAAGGGGTATATTCGATTTCGATTTATAATGGAGAAGGCTATACTGTTACAGGTAGCGATTTAGACGTTACTCCAGAACTTTTGGGTAACCTCAGGCTTACGCTTGTTCCAGGTTTTACTTTCGGGGGTTCTGTATTGTACTTTACCGATACGGATAAACTTGCAGTTATAGGTTTGGGGCGTTTTTCTAAAGGTCCTTTTGAACTCTTAGGTGAGTATCTCGTTCAGAATAGAAATAGCGTTAAAAGCAATGGATTTATGGTTATGCCTATACTTAAACTTAGAGAATTAATGAATATTGATGTAGATCTTATCGGTAGATTTGATATGTGGGACGAAAACGGCGATATTGCGGATGATGGTCATACGCGTATTATCGGAGGGTTGAACTGGAATATCGTTAGAGACGCGAAGGATAAACCTCAAGTTTTCCTGCAAATTCAAGGACAGAAAACTATTTTTGAGGATGATATTATGAGTGATATTACTCAATTGATGGTTCAATTGCAGTGGGGTTTTAGCAATATTTTTACCCAGTAAGACTACTTTTTAGAGAGAACATAGACTTTCAATAAGAAACCCTGAGAGGTGAATTCCCCGGGTTTCTTTCATTAAGAAGTTCGCTTCTCTATAGTACTGTCAGTCAACTTTTTGTTTTTTTTTGCAAAAAATATCCCATTTTATTTCTTCGTCTTTTTCTGGTAAATCAAATATCAAAAATCAAAAAGCAAAATAATAAATTAGGATTCAGGATTTTGGATTTAGGATTTAGTAAAAAAACAAAAAGAAAATCTTTGTGCACTTTGTGGTTCAATAATTTTTTTGGGAGTTGGGTTGGGATTCTGGATTCCGACTCCTGGCTTCTGAATTCTTTTTTATAATTTTACATTTTGATATTTAATTTTTACATTTTAGCGGCTTTGCCGCGTTAGGATGTCGCCTATCAATAACTTACCTTCCACAGTTTGTTAACTTTTTACGGGTAAGAAAATCTCTAAGCTTATTCTCTATAAAAAAATTCTAAAAATTTTTTTTAAGAATTTTTTGTTTTACAGTTGGGGTATTTCAAGATTTTCCACGAAGAGATTTCCGTTAGGGGAAAATCCGATATAAAAAAGTTGATAAGCGATACAATTTCTATTATTACCTTGCGCTTTTGTTAAGTTCCTAATAGTGAAGGATTTATAATAAAACGTTGTGGATAAGTTATATGGTTTAAAGTATTGGTAATCAGTGAATTAGTCCATGGGTAGAATTTTTCCAACAAGTTTTCCACATGGTCAAGTTTTGCCATTATAGTAATTTAATTATGGTCAAATGAATGTTTGTTTTCCATTTTTGTCATTAGGGGGAGTTCTTGACATTCAATATTTTTCTTCTATAATGAATCAAGATGTGTTTTTTATTTTTGTTATTTTCTGCTGTTTGTATCAACGAGGTAATGTCAAACCCTCTTGGGTCCAGTGGGGTTGGATCTCCTGAGGATAGGAATGAGTTTATTGAAGTTTTTAATACGGGTCCCGACACGGTAAATTTAGATGGTTGGAAGATTACGGATTTTGATTTTGATGCTGTTGATGAAATTGTTCCTTTCCATGCTCTTTCCGGAGATTCTATCGCTATTGTTTTGCCGGGAGAATTTGCGCTTATATTGGATCCCGAGTATGTAGATTCGGGTGAGAATTATATGCCCTACGGCGTTCCTTCCTGTATTTTGCTTACAGTGGGTGATGCTGCAATAGGAAATGGGCTTGCAACTACGGATCCGATTGCCCTTATCTCTCCGGCTGGAGATACGGTTTCTACATATTATAATCCTTCTAATCCGGGAGATGGAATTTCCATAGAAAGGGGTTACCCTTATAGCGGTGATATTCCTGAGAACTGGAGGGCTTGTGAAGATGTTTCCGGTTCTACACCCGGAAGAGAGAATTCGGTTTATTCGGCTCCCGATTTCTTATTTGATTCTCTCTGGGTTCTGGGCAATAATATATCGGTTCTTTTGGTTAATTCTCATGATGTGGCATTAAGCGGAACGATAGAGGTTTTTAATGACGAGAATAAAAATAGGATTCTTGATGCAGGAGAGTTAATTAATACTTTTACTCTTCTCGATATTTCGCAGGATTCTTCCTTCCGAATTGATTTTTCGCTATTATCAGAAGGTGTTTATATTATTGGTTTTGATTTGATAGGTGAAACTATTTTTAGAAGGGTCAGGATAGGAGATGGAATATCGGGCTTTGTTATAAATGAGATTATGTATGCGCCAGGTGGACCGCCCGAATGGGTAGAACTTTTTAATAGATCTGAATATAAGGTTTCACTGGATTCTTTTAGAATAGATAATGTTTCTTCTTCAGATATAGAAGTTCTTCCCGGAGATTTTCTTGTAATCACCTCGGATTCTACTTCTTTTTTGAGTTATTATGGCAATATACCTTCCTCGGTTTTAGAGATGAGTCTATCATTTTCAAACAGTGGAGATAGTGTTTTTTTATTTGATGAGAATGGATTTGTTTTGGATAGGGTGGTTTATTCCGCGAATAATGCCGAGAGAAATTATTCTTTAGAAAGAATCAATCCGGAAATATCTTCCGATAATCCCACAAATTGGGGGCAGTCCGTAGGGGAAGGTGGTACGCCGGGAGAGGTAAATTCAGTATTCGCCGAGTATAAGAGAACGGACGTTTCTCTTGCAGTAACTCCTGAGCATTTTACACCTGATGGGGATGGGGTAGGTGAAACTTGTGTGATTTCTTTTAATCTTCCTTACCTGAGAAATGAAGTGACTGTCAAAATATATGATAGGAGAGGGCATCTTTTACGTGAAAATAGAGATAGTTATGGAGGGGAAAGAGGAGAGTGGATATGGGATGGAAAAGACAGCAGGAGTGAGATAGTTCCTACAGGTCTCTACGTAGTTTTTTTATTGATCGAAGACGCTGACGGCTCTACGAGAAGTATAGAAAAGACAGTTGTTTCTGTGGGAAGGTGAGGGGTTGGATTAATAAAATTAATCCGTTGGTCGGTTAGACGGTTGGTGCGTTGGTCAGTTAAAACTTGAAAATAAAATATCAAAAATTAAAAAGCAAAATTACAAAATTAGGATTTAGAATTTTGGGTTTGGGATTTAGTAAAAAAACAACAAAGAAACTCTCTTTTTTTTTCTCTGCGTTCTCAGTGTCTCTGCGGTAATATTAAAAAAGTTTTTCTTCAGGGTTGAATTTTCTTTAATAATGTTGTGTCAGGCGAAGATCATTTTTTACGCGCAATTAACACTCGCGTTTCATTAATTTTATTTTTGTACGCTTGATAAATATCGACAGGATAACCTTTTCTATACAGCAAATAATCTTCTTTCAAAACAATTTCGCATCCACAATTTGCTAATAAATTTTCGATTTCATTCCATTCTATATGATCATCCGGCCAAACATGTATATCTCCCCATGCTGAATATCGCGGATTTATAATTGTTCGAATTTTGTTAATGTAACTCGATAACTTTAAAAATCTTTTCCAATTTTTTTTAGGTTGAACTAATTGTAGAAATTCGACATACTCATTACTCTTCCAGTAGGATTCATTCGCTTCGTGATCAAGATATATAATGCCTCCTGGTTTAGCTACTCGAACCATCTCTTTGATTATTTGTAGATAATCCGGAACGTGATGCAATACAGAGTAAGTGGCAACAAAATCAAACCGATTATTTTCAATATTAGACAAGTCTTGTCCATTGATTTTCAAGGGCTCTGATTTTTCAGTATGGTTATATTTTTCTTTAATAAGTGTGAGAAATTTTTCCGAGATGTCCGTAGAAACCACATAAAAACCTAAGGCAATCATATGTTGTGTAAGATTCCCTGATCCACAGCCATAATCAAGCGCTTCTTTTTGGATTGAAGATGTTTTGATATATCTAATCGCTAGTGAGAGTTGTTTACGGAGACGCTCTTGTTCTATAGGGTTAAAAATTTCACCATGTATTTGCTCATATTTATTATAGATGCTATCATGGCCCCGGATATTATGTTCAATTGCCTTGTTTTTTTTCATATAAATCTTCCTTAGTGGTTTAAACGGTTTTCACCTAACTGGTTCATAGACGATAATGTCACCTTTACCCCTATTTAGCTTAATCATTTCCTCCTATTTGGAAAATCTGGTCTAATATAATGTTGATTTTCGACGATGTAGTTATCCTTTTTAATTTTTTATTTATTATTAAAGATTATAATCGGTATCTTAAAAAAGGTCAAGGGCGAGTCTATTAATTCGGGGGAGAGTTCAGGCACATGGTGGTACAACTGAGAAGTCAAACAAAACAAAAAATCTTTTAAAATCAGTGTTAATCTGTGCGATTATTAGTTTATGGAGTTTGTTGAGTTCATTGGGTTCGTTGGGTTGGAATTTAAAATACCAACAAATAAAAATCCTGTAAATCCTTTTTTTATCCTGTCTATATATTTTTGGGTTGGGAGGAATTTAGAAATAAAAAATCCTTTTCAATCTGCGTTTATCTGTGTCCCATTATCTTTGTGTCTTTGTGGCTATTTTAAAATAGTTCTTCTTCGGGCGCGAATTTCCTTCCAATAACAATATTTCCGCTTCTTTCCGTTTTCATCATTGTATTTAGGAATTTTTCCTGGATTTCCGCTCTGGTGTTGTTTGATTCAGTTATAATTACTAATCCATCATTTTTTAAAACCCTCATAGCTTCTTTATAAGCTATCAAAGGTTCTGTACCGAACTGTTCTAGCCAGGATATTGAATATAGAAAAAGTATTCCGTCAATACATTGCCCCGGGAAGGGCAGGTTTATTGCGTTTGCTTTTAAAGGAATAATTTTTTCTGAAATTTCTTTGCTGACTTTTTTATTTTCAATTGAGTTGAGAAGTTTTTCTTTGAACTCTGTCATTTTTTGGTAGCGGTCTACTGCAAAAACAATGGTTCCTTTTGAAGCCAGTGTTATTGAAGGTTCGATATTATCCCAGCATCCTATATCGATTACTTTTTTTCCGGGTCCGAAAAATGGGATGGAAGCAAATTCTTTTTTCATTGAGAGAAAGTTAGATTATTAATCTTTGCTGTCAAGGTCTATTTAGGCTGTTGTTTATCCCGGGAGAAATATAATGAAATCAGTTCTATTTTGTGAACTCAAGGACGAAAGCCCAGCAAAATTTTCTTAAAATCGGGAGTTTGTTGATAAGTAAGTAATCAATCTTGTCCGTTTTGGAGGCAAATTTAGTTAAAAGAGGAAACCTGAAAAATTTTCTTAGTAGTAGAAAATAATAAACTCTGTAGTCTGAAAAGTAACGCGAAAATTCATATACTTCTCTGTCACTTAAAGATCCTCCTCCCGGAGATTCGTAACAATTTATTGGAGTTACGCTTCTAAAAGCCATAATCCATCTGAAGGGAATCCTTGGTTCAAGAAAAATAGCCTTTCCTCCCGGTTTCAACACCCGGCTGATTTCTTTCCCTACAAGTTCTAAATTTAAATGATGTAAGGCTCCAAGGCCAACAGCATAGTCAAAAGTGTTGTCATCGAATGACATCTGTTGAACCGACATAATTTTTGATTTTATAAATTTGGATACATTATTGAACCGTGCATTTTTTTCTGCCAGTTTTATCGTTTTAGGGGAGATATCTATCCCTGAAATAAAAGCTCCTCGTTTTGCGAGCTTCACCGAAGTGAAGCCCCATCCGCAGCAGCAATCAAGTATATGTTTCCCTTTAATGTTTTCCAATAATGAATAGAAAAATTTATGTCTTGGAGGGAAAGGTTCGTTTTCGTCATATCGGAATAGATTTTCGTCAAAATTTTGCAGATACTTTTCAGCCTCTTTATCGTAAAATTCTCTTTCAAGCTTATCTTTCTCGGAAACATTTTCGGATTTTTTTAAAGGATTATTTATTGTTTTGAGAACCCTCCTGATATTCTTAAAATATTTATACATGGTTATACGAATATAGGAAAAAGAATTTTAAAATCAAGTATGCGGCGCTAACTTTCCCATTAACCCATTTACTCATGTACACTCATAACTATTATTGCCTGCCTCCCGAAATCTTTAACCACAGAGGATTTAATTAATAACAGCCACTGATTTTCACCGATAGACACAGATCCCCTCACTTACCCTATATTATTGTTATTAAATAAAAAATATTTTATATCCTTTTTATATCCGTGTTCATCCGTGGCTAATCATTCGTTGTTGGGGTGGGTTTTTAAAGAAACAGAAAATCTTGTGTTAATCTTGTGAAATCTCGTGGTTCAAATTTGGTGTGGATGAAGGGTTTTGTGTTCTCTGTGGTTGAAAAAATGAGGGTTGTGTGGTAATTAGTCTTGACACATAAGAAAGTAGTAATATATTCACTTTATGAAAAATAATGAAGAGAAACGCGAAAAAGTCCTTGGGGTAATTGGGTTAGGTTATGTTGGGTTACCTCTCGCGATGGAATTTGTACGTGCCGGATACAAAACTATTGGTTTTGATATTGATGAAAGAAAGATTGACAAGCTTTCCAGAGGAGAAATTTATTTAAAGCATATACAAGAGGATAAGGTCAAAGATTTTCTTAATTCCGGTCTTTTTACTGCCACTACTGATTTTTTGAGGTTAAACGAAGTGGATTTGGTATCTATTTGTGTTCCGACCCCGCTTGATAAATACCGTCAGCCTGATTTATCTTTTGTTGAGGATTCGGCAAAGTCAATAGCGGAGAATTTGAAACAGGGAGCTATAGTTGTTCTTGAATCTACAGTTTATCCCGGTACTACCAGAGAAATTTTGCTTCCAATATTAGAGAATGCGGGGAATGAATTGGATATGGGTTTTTATCTCGCGTTTTCTCCTGAAAGAGAAGACCCGGGCAATGAAAAATTTACTACGAAAAATATTCCAAAAGTGATTGGGGGTATTACAGAACAGTCGAGAAGGAAAGTTGTTGAAATTTATAACACTATTTTCGACGAAATTGTGGAAGTTTCATCTGCTGAGGTTGCCGAAGCGACAAAAATATTGGAGAATACTTATCGTTCTGTAAATATTGCTCTCGTGAATGAGCTGAAAATTATATTTGACAAGATGGGGATAAACGTGTGGGAGGTAATCGAGGCGGCTAAGACGAAACCTTTTGGTTTTAAACCTTTTTATCCCGGGCCGGGACTTGGAGGGCATTGTATTCCGATAGATCCTTTTTATCTTTCTTGGAAAGCGCGAAAATTTGGAATTAACACCAAATTCATTGAACTTGCCGGGGAGATTAACACAATGATGCCCGAATATGTTGTGATGAAAACTATCTCCGCTTTAAATAAGAATAATAAATCATTGAAGGGTTCTAAAATTCTTGTTATAGGTATTGCTTATAAGAAAGATATTGATGATTCCAGAGAGTCTCCGGGTATAAAGATAATTGAGCTTCTTCAAAAAGGTGGGGCAGAGGTGTCCTATTATGATCCTTATATTCCTGCGATATATGATCTGAGACAGACCGATTTGGTCATGAGTTCGGTAAAACTGACAGAAGAATTTCTAAAGGAACAGGATGGGGTTATTATTGTTACTGCTCATTCAGATATCGATTACAAAAATATTGTTGAGAATTCTTCTATTGTTGTAGATACAAGAAACGCTCTTTCCGATATTAAAAGCGATAAGATTTTCAGAGCATAGCGCGGCAAAGCCGCTAAAATTCACCGCAAAGACGCAGAGGTCGCAAAGTAAAAAATTGTTGTTTTTTCCTCAACCCGACCCAGAAAAAATATTCTCACACAGAACTCATAGAAAACGCAAAGAAAAATCTTGTTTTTTAGAACCTAACCCACCACAGAAGTAGCAACAAAAAATTACACTAACGGCGCGAAAAAATGTGTGAATTACAAAGTATGATGAATTGATTAGAAAGAAACTCTTGACAATATAGGGAGCGTTGTTTAATTTAGCGTAATAATGTAAAGGAGATAATAATGAAAAGTAAAAAGCAGCTTATAAAGGAAATAGAGAGACTTCCCGAATCTTTAATAGATGAAATCTATGATTTTGTTGCTTTTATTGAAGAAAGGAAACGTTTTTCAGCAGAGAAAGGAAAATCCTGGAGTGATTTTTCTTTAAATACTGGTGCTTTTGATTTCTGGAATAATTCAGAAGAAGTAGAATACTCATTAGAGGACATCAACGCATAGATATGAAGCCTGGAGATATAATACTAATTAAATTCCCCCATACTAATTTACAGGAGGGAAAATATAGGCCTGTTCTGTTAATATCGAAGATTCCTGGCCCTTTTGATGACTGGCTGGTTTGTGCGATAACTTCCCAATTAAAACACGAAATAACTGGTTGGGATGAGTTAATAGTTGAAGCTGATGGAGATTTTAAAAGTTCGGGATTAAAGGTTTCTTCTTTAATTAGGATTGGTAAACTTGCTACAGTCGAAGAATCAATTCTTGAAGGACAACTGGGAAAGATATCATTAAAACGTCTTAATAAAATCTTAAAGAAGTTAAGTAATCATTTTGGAGAACAATTTATTGAAGAAAATTAATTTCAACCTCATCTGTTCGTCTCCCAAACACTAAAGATTGAGATATATTAAGCACTTATGGTGGGATTATAAGAAATGAAGCTGATTCATGTAGTTGGCGCGAGACCTAATTTCATGAAAATAGCTCCTATAATGAGAGTGGCTGCAAGGGCCGATAACATAGAGCAAGTTCTCGTTCATACAGGGCAGCACTATGATAAGAACATGTCGAAATGGTTTTTTGACGAACTCGGTATTAGGGAACCCGATGTCAATCTCGAAGTAGGATCGGGTCCTCATGGAAAACAGACGGGTGAGATTATGAAGAAATTTGAGCAATTCATTATCGATGAGGGAGGCGATCTTGTTGTCGTTGTTGGTGACGTGAATTCAACAATAGCATGTGGACTGGTTGCGACGAAGCTTAATATACCTTTAGCTCACGTTGAAGCTGGTCTTAGAAGTTATGATAGAAGCATGCCGGAGGAGATTAACAGACTTCTTACGGATGCGATTTCCGATTATCTTTTTACTCCTGCTAAGGAAGCGAATGAGAATCTTAAAAAAGAAGGTATCCCGGAAGAAAAAATTCATCTTGTTGGTGATATAATGATTGATACTTTGATCTGGGAGATGGAAAGAATTCCTGACATAGATAAGCCTCCTTTTGAAGATATCGAGGCAGGAAAATATGCTGTTCTAACTTTGCATCGTCCGAGCAATGTTGATGATACTGAAACTTTTAAAGGTATTATTGAAGCTTTAGAGACTATTGGTGAAGAAATAGAAATAGTTTTTCCAGCCCATCCAAGGACTCGAAAACGAATGGAAGAATTTAAAATTCATACGAGTAGTGATAATATTAGAGTTATCGATCCTCTTTCTTACCACGATTTCCTTAAATTATACAAAAACTCAAAATTTGTTTTAACTGATTCAGGCAGTATTCAGCAGGAAACTACATATTTGAATATCCCCTGTCTTACTATAAGAGAAAATACAGAAAGACCTTTTACGATTACTAAAGGGACTAATATCTTAGTAGGTGTTGATCCTGATGTTATTGTAGAAGAATCTTTTAAGATACTAAATGGTACACAAAAGCAATCATCGGGTATGCCGTTGTGGGATGGCAAGACTGCAGAGAGGATAGTTGAGATTTTTCTCGGTATTATTTAGATGGAAAATTATTACGGCATATGGAGCAAAATTTTATTCTTTACTGATAGGAAACGAAACCCTAATTCTTTGAAAAGCTGGAATTTTAAGATTTTGCCTAAGATGCTAAAGATGAAAATTTTAATAATGAAGAGAAGATAGAAGCTTGATAGTCTTGGGTATTTCTAAGTTAAAAGGAGTATTATGAAGCAAGTATTTATAAAAAGAGGTAGAGTGTTAATAGAAGATGTTCCGGCTCCTCTACTTGATGAAAACAGCATATTAGTTGAAGTAGCATATTCGGTTATCAGTCCGGGAACGGAATTGTCGGGAGTTAAAAAGACAGGAGAATCTCTCATAGACAAGGCGTTGAAGAACCCGGAAAAGGTTAAAAAGGTGGTTGATTTTCTTAAAGGTAAAGGTATTAAAAAAACAATGGATGTTATAAAGAGTCAGAGTGGAGGAATATTAACTCCCGGGTATTCCTGTTCAGGGTTTGTAATCCAGGTAGGTAAGAATATAACTATGATAAAAAAGGGCGACCGTGTAGCTTGTGGTGGAGCAGGTAAGGCGTCTCATGCTGAAATTGTCAGTGTTCCTACGAATCTTGTCGTAAAGATACCTGAAAATTGTAGCATGGAAGAGGCGGCATCTGTAACCCTTGGCAGTATTGCTATGCAGGGACTGAGAAGATGTAATCCGCAACTTGGAGAATCCGTTGCTGTTATTGGGCTTGGGTTACTAGGTCAAATTACTATACAGTTGTTGAGCATAAATGGTTGTAGAACAATAGGTTTCGATATAAGGCCGGAACGAGTAAAAAGGGCGATAGAACTTGGAATGAATAAGGGTTTTGTATCGAAAAGAGTAAACGTTCAGGAAGAAGTCAAAAATTTTACTGAAAATAATGGTGTTGATGCTACTATTATAACGGCTGCAACGGAGAGTAACGATATAATTCAGATGGCTATGGAAATTACAAGAAAGAAAGGTAGGGTTGTTGTGGTTGGAGATATCGGTATGGATGTAAAGAGGGAGCCTTTTTATCAGAAAGAAATAGACTTTCTTATCTCCTGTTCCTATGGTCCAGGGAGATATGATACTAATTACGAGGAGAAAGGTATTGATTATCCGTATCCGTATGTTAGATGGACAGAAAACCGCAATATGAAGGAATATCTTAATCTTATTGCAGACAAAAAAATAGATTTTATGAGATTGGTGGAAGGAGAATATAAAATATCACAGGCGTCCAGAGCTTACCATGAGCTACAGAATAAAGCAAGGAAACCATTATCGGTCGTAATAGATTATGAAATTGATAAGCAAGAAGACAAGAAATTAGATAGAAAAATAAACCTAAAGAAAAGAGTTACAACTCGGAATAGTACAATAAAAGTTGCTGTGATTGGTGCTGGTAATTTTGCGACTAGAGTCCATCTTCCCAATTTAAAAAGCCTTTCTAATCTATATTCAATTACCGCGATTGTTGATGTGAATGGAGCATTGGCAAGGAAGGTTGCAGATAAATTCAATGCCGAGTATTGTGCGACTGATTATATGGAAGTTTTAGAAGATGATGCAATTAATCTTATTTTTATAACAACAAGACATAATCTTCACTCGCAGATAGTTGTTGGTTCGCTTAGAACGGGTAAGAATGTTTTCGTTGAAAAACCACTTGCATTGAATGAAAAGGAATTAAATAATATTATTAAAACCTATAAAAAATCGGATTCCCTTTTAATGGTAGGTTTTAACAGGAGATTTTCTCCCCCTGTGACTAGGGCATTTGATATTATAAAGGAAAGAGAAAACCCTATTATTATATTATACAGAGTTAATGCCGGTTATATACCTCTTGATAATTGGGTGCATACAGAAGAGGGTGGCGGAAGAATAATAGGAGAAGGATGTCATATGCTGGATCTTTTTAGATATTTAACTCAAAGCGAGGTTGAGTCGGTAGATGTAAGCAGCATGTCGTCAAAGAAAGAACATATCTCTCCTTTTGATAATTTTAGTGCAACCGTTAAATATCGGGATGGTTCAATATGTTCTTTGATTTATACCGCTATAGGATCGAAGGATATAGCTAAGGAATACCTGGAGATCTATTGTGAAAATAAAGTTCTTGTTATAGATGATTTTAAACGGTTAGATATTTATGGAAAAAATATAAGAGGTTGGCAGGGGAAGCAGAACAAGGGGCATTTGGAAGAATTAAAAAAGTTTGGATTAGCGATACAAGAAGCGAAACGAAACCCCATTCCATTTGATGAAATTATAGAGACAACTAAACTCAGTTTTTTAATAGACGAAGAAGTCCGAGAGTGTTAGTTTGTCTTATGAGGAAAAAGTTTGTTAAAGACCTTTTGGAAAATTGGAAATGTTCGGAGAAATAGGCTTACTGACGATGTTATTTGAAGTGATGATTGGCGCAGTTGAAATCGGTTTTCGAATAGTTAGATCGGTTAGATATACTGGTTAATATTTATGTGTGGTATTGTTGGAATATTTAATTATTATAACCAAACATTCCAAGTCTCAGAATCGTTAATTTGTAAAATGCGAGATACTATGGTTCACCGCGGACCAGATGATAAAGGTGCTTGGATATCTCCTGACCGGAAGGTAGGTCTTGGCTTCCGGCGGTTAGCAATAATAGATCTTTCTCCAAATGCAAATCAGCCAATGTCAAATAAAGATGGTTCTCTTTGGATAGTATTCAATGGTGAAATTTATAATCACAAAGAAATTCGAGCTGAGCTAGAAGAGATAGGAGGATACAGTTGGAAGACTGACCATTCGGATACAGAAGTTATCCTGCATGCTTTCGAAGAGTGGGGAATAGACTGTGTGAAGAAATTTCGAGGGATGTTTGCTATAGCTGTATGGGATGCTAAGGCTCGAGAATTATGGTTGATACGAGATCGTCTTGGTATAAAACCCCTCTACTACAGCAACCATAGTGGTCACATAGTTTTTGCTTCTGAGATAAAAGCTATTTTACAAGACCCTTGCCAGAAAGTCAATGTAAACGAAGAAGCCTTTTATCATTATTTATCATTCCTGTGTGTGCCGTCGCCTCAAACACTTTTCGATGGAATAAAAAAGCTTCCGTGTGGTAGTTGGCTCCGGATATGTGAAGGGGGAAAAATATATGAGCACCGTTATTGGGATGTTTGGGATTATACTACTCCATTAATTAACATCTCCGATGATGAGATTGCTGAACAAATTTTAGATGAACTCCGTTCCTCGGTAAGATTTCGTAAAACAAGTGATGTGCCAGTAGGAGTCTTCCTTTCCGGTGGGATTGACTCCAGTTCAAATGCAGCTTTGTTTTCAGAAAGAGAGGGTAAACCTATTAAAACTTTTACCATCGGTTATGAGGGTGAGTATCAGAGCTATAAAAACGAAATGTATTATGCCAGAATGATGGCAAAGGAAATTGGAGCCGAACATTATGAGTGTCTACTAACCGTCAATGACTTGATAGATTTTTTGCCAGAGATGGTATATCTTCAGGATGAGCCTATAGCTGATCCTGTCTGCGTACCTATTTATTATGTTTCTAAGCTGGCACGAGACAATGGGGTTATTGTTTGTCAGGTGGGTGAAGGTTCTGACGAGTTGTTTTGGGGATATCCCGATTGGAAAACAAAATTACGGTTACAACATTATGATAATTTACCTATTCCGTTTATATTTAAGAAATTAGCGCTTAAGAGCTTACGGGTTTTAAAAAAGGATAAAAAGTTGTCTTACGAGTGGCTTAGGCGAGGATCAGAAGGGCAACCAATTTTCTGGGGAGGAGCGGAAGCATTCACCGAAGTCCAAAAGAAGAATTTGCTCTCACCTCGATTACGAAAAAAGTTTGCAAATATAACTTCATGGGACGTATTAAGTCCGATCTATCAACGTTTTGAAAAGAAAGCCTGGGAAAAGACTCCTCTTAACTGGATGAGTTATCTCGACCTTAATCTACGTTTACCGGAACTCCTGCTAATGCGGGTTGACAAGATGAGTATGGGAGTAAGTTTAGAAGCACGCGTCCCTTTTCTTGATCATAAACTTGTGGAACTTGCTATGAGTATTCCTGAATCAGCTAAAACCAGAAATGGAATCCTTAAATATATATTGAAGAAATCAGTAAAAGGTTTGATCCCGGATGAGCTAATCTATCGAAAAAAGCAAGGGTTTAATGTTCCTATGAATGAATGGTTCTTTGAACAGCTTGGTAATAAAGCCTGGTTAGAATTGAAGAACTTTTGTAAAAATACAGATTACTTGGATTGGATTGAAGTAAAGCGACTTATAAATCAAGGTCATGGAATGAAAGTTTGGTTTTTACTAAATTTTGCATTGTGGTGGAAAACTTATAACCTGGGATAGATGAAGTGTATAAAAAAAGCAAACGCAAAAGGAATTTTGAAAATTAAGAATGTCTGAGATAAAAAGTGAATAGATGGTGTAATATTCTGTGATTGACTTTGAAACTCCCTATGGTATAAAAAAAAGACTTTTATATCTCACATTAGTTATTGAGCGATTATCTCCTAAAAAGGTTTTAGATATAGGTTGTGGAACTGGCAGTCAATTAACAATTCCACTCGCTGAACGATTTCCAGATATTTTATTCGTAGGATCTGATAAAGATGAGGAGAGCATAAAATATGCGAAAAGGAGCAACGAACTTAGTAATCTGAGTTTTGTTTGTGGTGATAATTTTAAAGAAAAAAAATTTGATTTAATTATCGCTTCGGAAGTGATCGAACATGTTGAACAACCTATTGAATTTCTGATGATGTTGAAAGAAAAATTGCTTGAGAAAGGTAAAATGGTAGTCACTCTTCCTAATGGTTATGGCCCATTTGAATTTCTAACTTTATTCTATATATTATTAAATTTAACTGGTATTTATAAGATTTTGCGAAGTGTGAAAAGAAAGTTCCGCAAAGATTATATTTCATATACAAAAACCTCTGACTATACTTTAGCCAAAAGTTATCATATAAATTTTTTTTCTTTAAGAAAGTTCAAAAGAATTATAAAAAATACAGGGTTTGAGATAATTGAATTCCGTCCACGAACTTTTTTATGTGGATTTGGAATTGATAGAATAATGCAGTGTAGAAAGAGACTCAACAGGTGGAATTGTGAAATAGCGGATAGACTAACACCTCAGATAGTAAGTGGTTGGATGTTCTTACTTTCGCCAACTAATAATAAAGAGATTCGTTCTATATCTTATAAAAGGTCCGTATATGAAAGGTTTAAAAAATATATAAACAAAAAATTTTGGAGATAACAAACAAATAGATTATTATGATTGATAAATTTATTAAAGATTTCGTGAAATATATTCCTTCACAATTAGTTCTAGGGTTGATAGGAATAATTGCAATTCCTATAGTCACACGGCTATTCTCACCTTCGGATTACGGTAATTATGTACTGGTTATTACTACAATGTCTATTCTTACTATCATAATAGGTTGGCTGAGTATGTCTGTTATTAGGTTCTATTCTATTTTTGAACTAGAAGGACGTTTAAAAGTTCTTAGTAGTTTGGTTGTAAAATGGGTTGTTGTGTCAGTGGCGATCTTAGTCTTTATTTTTCTGAGTATAATCTTTTTAACCAAAGCCAAATTAGGGGCTCAGCTTTACCATCTTATGTTAATAGGAGTTGTGGTTTTTGTTTTTTCTGCTCTATTCCAAGTTTTATCTTCTTTTCTCCGGGCTAAAAGAGAGGTTAAATTTTATAGTGGTTTTATCATATGGAAAAGTATAAGCAAATTAACCTTTGGTATATTATTGGTAGTCGCTTTTGGCTATGGTGTAGAAGGTTTACTATGGGGTGAAATTTTTAGTATAGTTATTGTTCTTCCTTTGATATGGAAATATGCAATCGGGAAGTTCCCAAGAAGAACGTCGTTTTCATTAGACCTGACCAAAGAAATGGCAAAATATGGTTTCCCTCTGGTAATGGCGAATCTTGCTGCGTGGATATTGAGTCTATCTGATCGTTACATTCTGGAATTCTTTCGGAGTTCTCAAGAAGTAGGAGTTTATTCAGCTAGTTATATAATATCTGAAAAGAGTATACTTCTGGTGGTTTCTCTTTTTATGATTGCTTCAAACCCTATTAGTATGAAAATTTGGGAGAGAGAAGGAAAGATAAAAAGCAAGGAATTCATAACTAAAGTTACACGCTATTATTTAGTGGTTTGCTTGCCGCTTGTAGTTGGAATGAGTGTTTTGTCGGGGTCCCTTATTGAGTTTTTTACTGCTCCGGAATATCATCAGGCTTTTCGAATCGTTCCCTTCGTTACTCTGGGTATATTCTTTTTAGGACTTCAACAAAGATTTCAGTCAGGATTATTATTTTACAAAAGAACAAAATTTATAATGATAGGTATTATTATTTCCGGTTTATTAAACTTGTGTCTTAATCTACTATTAGTACCCAAATACGGGTATATGGCAGCAGCAATAACAACAGTTGTTTCTTATGTTGCTTTATTAATATTAATGATTTTGTTCTCCAGAGGTTTCCTAGTATGGGAATTCCCATTTAAGAGCTTATTAAGGGTAACAATATGTTCGGGAATCATGGGTCTTGTTGTTTATTACTTAAATGGATTGATAGATACTTCTTTCTTGTTTTTAATAGCACTTGTAGTTTTAGGTATGGCGATTTATGCTCTTAGTATCTGTTTTATAGGAGAGATTAAAAATGAGGAAAAGGATTTTCTGATAGAAAAAATAAGGGGTCTGATAAAAAGAAATAATGGGAAAGCTTAAAGAGTTAAGCGAAAAAATAGTAAGAAAATTTTCTATCCAAATTGGAGCGATAAAAGCAATATTTTCTTCAGGGGTAATTGATAATAAGGATTTTCTATCATCTGTAAAAGGCGATTATGAATCGACAGACCAATTTATTGAAGATTTTAATAAGAGAAAAAATCCGGTTTTTTTTATTCATCCTTGGAATAAAAAGGTGACGATAGAAAATTTAAAACGTGAATTTCTTGATTATACAAATGTTATAATTGAAAAGGCTGATGATATATGTAATGGTATATTAGATGTTACAGGTGCAGGAAAAATAGATTTAAAGAAGTTTTCTTATATTCCCTGGCAGTATGATTTTATAAACGATTATCGATGGAATCCTAAATATTACTATAAGAACATCAGGGTTCCCTATGGTAAAGGGGAAATAAAGGTGCCGTGGGAGTTATCCAGGTTCCATTATGCAATAACTCTGGGCCAGGCGTATTATTTAACAGGGGAAGAAAAATATGCAAAAAAGTTTACTGCGCTTTTTAAGAATTGGGTTGATAATAACCCTTATCCTTTTGGTGTTAACTGGAAGTGTACAATGGAAGTTGCCATTCGTGTATCAAACTGGATCTGGGGTTATTATTTTTTTAAGGAGTCACCTTCTTTCTCTAAGGATTTTCTTTTGCTGTACTTAAAAAGTATTCTACAACATTCAAGGCACATAATAAATAATCTTGAATGTACAGGACCAGTAAATACGAATCATTATCTATCGAATTTAACTGGATTAATATATGCAGGTATTTTATTCCCAGAGTTTAAAGAATCGAGTGAATGGAGAAACTTTGGAATTAAAGAAATGTTTATGGAGATAAAAAAACAGGTAGACTCTGACGGTATGGATTTTGAAGGGTCCACCTGTTATCACTGTTTTGTCACAGAATTGTTATTTTATACTATCGCTTTATTAAAGCTCAATAATATTTGTATTCCCGATGAAATTAATGATAGATTAGATAATATGTTTAATTTTGTATTAGATACGATAAAACCTAATGCAAGGGTACCTCAAATCGGAGATAATGATAGTGGACATCTTCATATAATTAATGTTCGAGCACCACTTGACTTTTCCTATCTGCTGACTTTTGCGACCTTATTTTTCAATAAATCTGTCTTTAATATAAAAGAATTTAATTTTGCTCCAGAAGCTTTATGGGTTTTTGGAAGGCAGGGATATGATAAATGGCAAAGTACTGAGACATCATGCTTGAGTGAAATTAAATCTAAATATTTTAAACAAAGTGGTATCTATGTTATCAGGCATAAGAAAGATTATGTTATTATTTCAAATGGTTCTAATGGGCAGAATGGAAAAGGAGGACACAATCATAATGATAAGCTGAGTTTTGAACTTTCAGTAGAAGGGAATGATATTATAGTTGATCCGGGGACTTATGTTTACACTTCAGATCCCGAATATAGGAATAAATTCAGAGCGACGAAATATCATAATACTATTGAAGTGGATGGAAAAGAGCAGAATGTACTGGGAGATAATCTTTTCCGTATGGAAGGAAATGCGAACACATATTTAAAGGAAATTCAGGAAAGTCATGGAATAATAGATATCACACTTCTTCATGATGGTTACCGGAGATTGGATGGTTGTGTTATTCATTCAAGGAGATTCATTTATAACAAGACAAGTAGATTACTGAAAATCAAAGATGAAATTTCCGGTGAGGGGGAGCATAATATTTTGTTCAATCTGCATTTGTCAGACGAAGTAAATGTAAAAAAAACAGGTACGCAAACATTCACATTATTTCATCATAAGTTAAAATCCCCTCTTCGCATAGAAGTGGGCGATTTTAAAAACGTTAATATAGAGGAAGGATATATTTCGAGGGAATACGGTAAAAGAAAGAAAGCAGAAATAATTAGCGGAATCATAAAAACAGAGTTGCCATTCGAATCAGAAATAATTATACATATTGAAGATAAAAGTGATATTGGAGATATTAAATAATTTTGTTTGATATAATATTTACAATAATAAACCACAATCATAAAGATATGACTATTGATTGTCTGAAATCGATCAAAAGTAGTGTGAAGGGGATAGATTATAAAGTAGTTGTCCTCGATAACGCATCAACCGATAATAGCAGCAGGGTTATACCGAAATTATTTGCGGATGTTATTTATATAAGACAAAATGTTATAAAAGGCTTTAGGGCAAATCAGAACAGGATGTTAAAGGCATTCTCAGGAAAGGCGAAGTATTATATTCTTTTAAATGATGATACAATTTTATTGGATGATAGTATCAATAAAATGTTTCAATTTATGGAGGACAATCCTGATGTGGGAATCTGTGGCGCAAGACTTATCTTTCCTGATGGTAAATATCAGATAAGTGGAGGAATATTTCCGTCGATGGTAAAAGAAATAATAAGATTGCTGAATCTAAAGGCCTGGGGCTTATCTTCAGATTTAAAGGGTTTTATTGGTAAGTATTTTAGATGCCTGTTGCCGTGTGAATTTCGGGAATATCTGAGAGGGTTTGTTAATGAGACCGGTGTAAGAGAGGTTGATTATGTCAGTGGAGCCTGTATGATGGTAAGGAATAGAGTGTTTGAGGAGGTAGGATTTCTTAGCAATGATTACGAAATGTATGCAGAGGACATTGATATATGTTTCAGAGTGAAATTACATAAATGGGAAATTTATCTTAATAATGATGCAAAGGTTGTTCATAAGCTGAGTATGAGTAAGAGCCCTTATACTGTTGAACAATTTGAGATAAGCAAGGTGAAATTCTTTAAGAATTATTACAAAAGTAAGCCTCTTTTCTTTTATAAAATAGCCGTTTCACTAATAACATTTATAAAAGGTATACTATCTCAAATGGAAGGACTTTCTGATATATCTGCCGCTGATTTTTCAGTTTTAAAGAAGATATGGCTGGTATAATTATTTTTATTGCTGCTTTTTGTACCAAAGAAGTGAATATAAATAAAGATTTTAATGCTCCTGTTCGTACCAGGGAAATTAATATAAATATAGGCTTTAATGCTCCTTTTTTTTCGAAATATATCAATAATGTTGAATATAGAGAAAGATACAAGATGGAATTGGATTCTCTCAAAGAGGGTGGAATCAAATGGATAAGACCTAATCGTGCTTTCAACTGGGACATTGCAAATCCTCAAAAAGGTATTTTTGATACAAGGGTAATGGATTCCCTTGTAAAATGGACAGGAGAAAGAGGATTGCATATAGTTCCCTTTATAATGTATACACCCGAATGGGCTTTTAGTACAGATTATGAATTTTTGGATGTTAAACAGAAATCGGAGTACCTGAGGACACTACCGCCGGAAAAAATGGAGTACTGGAGGGACTTCTGGCAGTTTGTTGTGGAGAGATATGATGGCGATGGGTACAAAGATTATTGCGAACTCAAAATACCGATAAAATATTATGAGGTATGGAATGAACCAAGAGCTAAGATATATTTTCTAGGGAGTTTTGAGGAATATTGTAATCTATACATAGAAGCACAAAAAGGAGCTCTGAAGGCGGATTCTGAATGTGTTGTTATTGGTCCTGTAATTGAAGGAGGTAATAGATCGGCAGGATGGGCTTTTTATAAATCATATAAAAGAAAAATCCGTTTTTCTTTTGAGGAACCTTTGATAAAGACACACCGAATCGCAAACTGGCTTGATTATGTTCTTTATTTTCTTTTTTACGTTAAAGAAAAAACAGGGAAATATCCGCCTATAGTTTCAGCGCATTTTTATTACGCAGATAAAACAAATAGTCCCTCTGGTAGGATAGATACTCTTTTATTTTCCCATATTGATTCACTTTTTTACTACTTTGAACAGAATGATATAGATGAGACAGAAGTTTGGGTTACAGAAATTGGAAGGCAAATTGTAGAACCTTCGGGAGAAGAAAAAAAGAGATTAGAATTTACCAAATATATCGTAACAGAACTATTTAATTCTCCTTATTCTGATCGTATTAAGATATTCTTTTTCGCGGGTTTTGGAGAAACTTATTCATATCTTGAAAAGAAGAATTTTGCACCCACACCTGCTTTTAGGTATATAAGGGAAACTTTAATATCAAAGTAATTTCTTATATGCTGAAATTACTTCCTGTGCATATCTTTCCAATGTATAGTTTTCTCTGATGAATTGTTTCATTCCATTAACAGGGCCTTTTTTATATGCATTCAACACCTGTTTTTTTATTGATTGTATAGAATCAGGATTGCAGTAATAAGCGTAATTTTTCATATATTCTCTGTTAACTGGAATATCACTGCATACAACGGCTGCATCGGTAGCACCTGCTTCAAGATTTACTAATCCTGTTGTTTCAGAGTAACTTATGAGAACTGCGACTCTTGCGGATGCGAAAGCGGATGCAACTATTTTTCTGTCTAGTTTTCCTAGATATATCATATTTTTGCTCAAGGTTTTTTTAAACACTTTATTATATTGATTATTCTTACCCATTGCTCCAATAAAAGCCACCGGAATATTGATATCCCTTAACGCTTTTATTAGTTTTAACTGATTTTTAAGTGGAATAATCGTTCCAACACCAATAATAAAATCTTTTATTCCAAATTTATTTCTAAAAAGATCGGGTGTAGCCTGGCGAAAAATATCTTCGATACCTGGATGAATTACCAAACTATTTGGGTTTATACCGTATAGAGAAGCTATTTTTTGTGCTTCCGATTTGCTTCCAGGCAATAACAGGTTAACTCCTTTGATTAGTTCTTTTTTTGTTTTTTCTAAGAGTTCTGTATTATATTCTAGATTTTTAGATCTTCTTTTATGGGGCGATAAGGGATATTTAAAAGAATTGAAGACTGGTCTTAATAAAGGGCTTTTTTTTACGAGATTTTTTATTTTATCCTGCTTGCTTTCAGTATAATAAACTTTAGGTATATGAATTGGGCTTAGGACGACCGGTTTTTTCTGTTTTTTTGCATTTCTGTATTGAAAGTACGTATCTCCCTGTGTTATGTTAAAGAGGTGTACCAAATCATATTTTTTAAGACAAATGCGAGAGGAGAGTGAGTAAGAGACATCAATCCCATGGTTCTTTAAGGAGGTTAAAAGCGAAAAGAAATTAATCCTGTCACCCGCACCGGTTTGTAAAAGATTAAATCTATTCTGCAGTAGAATTTTCATTTAACAAATTTTTGTAAACTTTACGGTAAATTTCAACCAAATTTTCCCATTTCCTGTTTTCCATAACCCAAATTTTTGCTTTATCGGAGACTTTTTTACATAAGTTTTTACTGCGTATTAGTTTCTTCAAAACTTTTGCGAGATCTTCGGGGTTTTGAGGTTTGAATAAAAAGCCATTAACTTTATCGATAATTATTTCGGTAATTCCTCCAACATCACTTCCGACAACCGGTATCCCAAGACCCATTGCTTCAATGATTTTAAGCGGACTAATTGTTTCGGTCATTTTGTTTTTTACCCTTGGTATTACAAATATATCAAGCATGCTATAGTATTCTTTGATTTCGGAATGTGGTACTTTTCCGATGAATCTTACCATTTCTTTTATTCCGATATTCTTTGTATGATTATTAAAATATGAGAACATTGGACCCTCACCGATGATTATTAATGTAATGTTATCTATAAGTTGTTTCTTTAATATTACTACTGCATCAAGAAGAGTAATAACGTCTTCTACTGCCTTTAAAGACCCAATAAATCCAATTTTTATCTTGTTGTGAACCGTTTTGTCCTGGATTGCCAAATTAGAAGTATAGGTTTTAGAATAATTCAGAAATTCGCTATCGAGACCATTTGGAACTATGAATATTTTGTTTGCATTGATTCCGCGTTTACATATATCTTCTTTCGAGGCTCTTGATAGAGTAATAATTGAATTTGCTGATTTTAAAACATAGTTTTCAAGTCTTTTTCTATAAGTTATTCTTATATCATTTCTATTTGCTTTTGCAGGAGATTCTATAATGTAATCCGACAATCCTCTTATCTCATATACAAAGGGTATATTTAATATCTTTGCAATGGATAAAGCTGGGAGTCCATTGGTGTATGGAGAAGCTGAATGAATTATATTCGGTTTTTCTTTCTTAGCAATTTCGTAAATGTATTTAGGGAACTCTTTTCTGTGAAGAAATGTTGTTAGTGTCCTTGTAACGCGTAAATCATAGAGTTTTTTTACGAATATCCTTTTTTCCAGGAAGTGATAATATTTGATTTCATCAATTACGAGCGGGTTTTTGGAAGGGAAATTTTCCGGATTGAACATAGGTGAAACGACTGCAATAGGTTTCGCGAAAGATTTTTGATGATTCAGAATGTTTTTGCTTCTTATTCCGCTTCCGCTATTCAGGTAGGGGGGTTCCGGTATTATGTGGAGAACTTTTATCATATTTTTCGCCTTTTGTTTCGAGTTTGTTTAAACCAAGTAGTAATCCGATAAACATAAAATACGCGCCATCTGATCCATTACCTCCGAATATAAATGGAATAAAAAAATAGATAAAAAGAAGCAGAAGCAGAAGATACTCGGGTTTTTTAGTTTCTTTATATCTTTTATAAGAAAGCAAAATTGACTTTATGTAAATTATAAGGAAAATGAGTAATCCGATAATACCTGTAATATATAATAGGGATAAAAAAGTACTATGTCCGCCAAATGCTAGTTGATTCGCAAAAAAGTTTAAATCTTCGTTTCCTAATTTTATTAATCTAAAGCTTCCGAAGCCATGGCCTATGATGGGATGCTTTAGAAATTCATTTAGGAATAGTGAAAATAGGACTGATCTGCCGGCATCGAGTTCTTTAAGGCTTCCTTTCCAGAAAAATATCCTTTTAAGTGGTCCGGGTAATGACTCATAATTAAGGAATGCAAGTATGAAAATGACTAAACCAAGAGTTAAAAGCAGTGGAATGCTTTTACTCTTTTTTTTGATGATAAACAGAAAAGAAAGCGATATAAGAGCTCCGGCAAAGAAAGAGCGGCCCCCGCTTACAATAATCAGAATGCAGAGAAAGACTATACCTGCAATTCTTATCGTTTTTTTAATGTTAAACATTCCCGAAATAAGGAATAATAAACTAACCGGAGCGGTATTTTGAAGAAAACCAATTCTGTAGAATCCCAAAAAAGTATGCTTGAAATGCCCCACATGCCAGCTTACAGAGAGTATATTATTTGCTGTTGCTAGTAATTTTAAACTTTGGAGTTTTGATAATATGGATTGTATCGCTGGTAGTGTAATTAAACCGAGTCCCAGAAGAACTACAAAGCTGGAAACAAAAAAAATGTAAGATAGTATTTGCTTTTTATTTTTTTCAGATAATAATTCTGTTAATCCAAGTGATAATAGGAAGCATAAGAAAAAAACAAAGAGAATCCTTCTACCGGGTCCGGTTCCTGCGGAGTGTCTCAAGAACTCGAAATAAATCCAGATAAAATAGAATAAAAGATAGTATAGTAGGGGATTAGTTTTTTTTCTAAAAAAATAGACATTTTCTTGTGTTATTAGTTTGTTAAGGACAATATAGAAGACAAACAAAGGAGTAAAGGCTTCAAACACAAGCAGATTAGGAATGCCCATAAAATTTCCAATAGATATTGGTACATAAAGGGAAAATATAATAATTATTATACCTATTTTTAGTTCTATAAAAGAAAATAGTAAGATAAGGAGAGCCAGAGAGAGCATTAATAGTTGTACATCTTTTAAGTATTTGCTGCCGAAATACCATAGAAATATTGACAAAACTCCGGCAATCGTGAAAAGTATACCGTATTTAATCTTATCGCTGTTTATTTTCACAGTCTATTATTTAAACAGGTATTTCAATATATTCTTTATATATTATGATGGAAAGTGAGAATATAAATGCAAGTAGACCGGCTATCAACGTATTGATCATTTTTTTTGGTTTATGTTTTTTTACGGGAGGAATCGCGGGATCAAGTATTTTAACAATCTCAGCTTTCGTTGTTAGATTTAATTCTTTGTTCAGTTTGGAAAGGTTAGAAATGAAATAATTTGCAATATCCGCACTTAGCTGTGGGCTATGTGCTATTGCCTGAACTTCTATTATGCCTTCGTCTTGTTTTATGGATATTTTTGTTCTTGCTTTGAGTATTCTTTTTGCGTAATACATTGATTCTACTCTGTATAAATTTATTAAATCGAATTCTTTTATTATATCTTCCTGCGTTCTTTCGCTCTTTAGGAGTGTATATACAGCTTGAGATGTTATTTTCGCTCCACCTAATTCATTGGCAAGAAGACCAAATGTTCCTCCAAAAATAGTGCCTCCCTCTGCTACTTCAGGGGCAATAACAGTAACAGTGGAAAGATATGATTTCGGAAGAAAAAAGCTTATTATAAGGGTTGCTAACATTGCCCCAAAAACTACTATAAAAATTATTTTTTTATACTTAAGTAAAACCTTCACAAACTTTATTAAGGATATCTCGTCCATATTGGCTCCTTTTTACAAACTATAATACGAAAGTATTTTTTTTCAAGAGGTAAATTAAATAATGAAGAGATTCAGGGGTATATTAAATTTTGATAGACATTTAACAATTTGTTTTTCTGGATATCCCATTGCAGTAATTTTTTTACCCTATTCTTACCATATTCGCCCATCTTCTTTCTTTTTTTATCATCTTTGAGAAGAGAGATGATTGCATCTCCGAAGGCTTTCTCATCATTGTTTCGTATAAATAAGGAAGCAACTCCAGCAGTAAATCTCCCTTCTACTGTGTTATATTGAACTATGGGTTTGCCAACAGCCATATATTCCATAACTTTTATTGATGTTGATTTAGAAAATTTTTCTGTTTCTTTGCTTGGCTCTACTCCAATGTCTATCTTTGACAGTAAGGAAAATATTTTTTTTCTATTATATTCAAAGCCATAGAAGATGAAATAATTTTGGAGCTTTTTCCGTCTTATATCCTCCTCAATCCTTAAGCGATTAGTTCCGTCGCCTATTATTAAGACCCTAAAATCATCAAAATTTCTTTCCTTTACTATATAATCGACAGAATTTACAAGTTTTTCCAAAGAATCCTGTTCGTCTATATTTCCAATATATCCAATGAGGTAACTCCTTTTTTTTACATGGTTTTCTTTAGTTTTGCAGAAACTTATTTTATTTAAATCAGGGCCATTTCTTACTATAGAAATTCTTTTTCCGTAGACTTTGTTTCTTTCAATACAAGTAATCTTGACAGATTTGTTTGTTGTAATTATAGAATCAGCTATTTTATAAGATAATCTTTCACATAGAAGTAATAATTTGTAAAAAAAATTCTTTTTTTGAAATTTCTCAGCGAATAGCTCAGGCGATAGGTCATGATGGTCGAATACTATTTTAACACCAAAGAGCTTGAAAGGTAAAAAAAGAAAAATCAGAAAATCAGGCGGATTTGCAAGATGTACTATGTGAAAAGGTTTTCTGAGGTATATTTTTATAGACTTGAATAATATAAAGAGAATAGCAATTAAGTATTCAACTATTATACCAATAAATGATTTTCCTTCGAAAAAACAAGGGTATTGAAATACCTCGATATTACCTAATTTTTTGTGATATTTTTTTTCTTTGTTTAAATTCGGGCAAATAATGGATACCTCTAGTCCTTCTTCTTCTAAAGCTTTAGCTTCCTTGAAGACTCTGGTATCCATAGGGATTTGTTTGTTTTCAACTACGAACAGGATATGCGGTTTTCTTGTTTTTTTCATTAATAAAATTATATATAAAATGGTAATATTGGCAAGAGAATTCTTTGAAACTTAAATATACCTTTGGAGGTGGTCTTTTGTCGAAAAAAATATTTTTTAACCGAAGGAGAAATGTTGTCTTCAATCATGATAATCGGAAAATTAAATGAATCTCATATATAATCTGTGTTTTGTTGTTATATTGTATAATTGAGATTGACAATTAATAAAATTCGTTTAGAGTTCTTTATCCAATAAAACCAAGACAAAATGGAACTATATAGGGTTTTGTTCGTCTAATTATAATAAAAGGAGGTAAAAATAATCTGGAAAAAACAGCAGTTTCTGCTTTTGTTTTTTGATATACTATTTGCAGTAATCTCTATTATTTTAACATATAAAGTTATTCCCAAAGAAATAATTGGATTTGTTAGTAATATTTATCTGGAATCGATTGTTTTTACTTTACTTGTTATTGGAATATTCGCGTATATTGATTTATATAATTATCTCGTTTTTTTAAATAGATTCAGATATGTGTATAGGACTACAAAAGGACTTGTATATATGTTTGTTTTTTATTTGATTTGGTTGTTTGCTTCATCTGCGCTTCATTCTCAATATGTTTTTTCCTTATTTATACTTTTCGGAATTTTTTCCTTCTTGATATACTTTTCAAGAATTGTGCTTGTCCCTCTTTGTTCTTTATTGCTGCCTAAAAAAGAAATTGTGATTTTTGCGCCTGAAGGTAATTATAAAGATATTGGACATTGGTTACAGGATCACATAGTTTCAGGTGTTAGAATAATTAAAATTTCAGAAAAGCGAGAAGAGATTGAGGAATATGTAAAAAAGGGATTTCCCGTAGTGATTTCTACATTTACGGAGAATTGGGAAGAACTAATCAAACACCTTTTATATTTTAAAGGTAGGGTTCCTGTAATTTTGTTTTCTCCGCTTTTGGTCGGTATTGATGAGGTGGATTATTGGGCGTATTTTGAAGACATTCCAATTGTGTTGTTTAGATGGAGCGGTCGCTCAAAGGTTTATCTTTTTTTTAAGAAATTGATAGATATTATTGGGGCAATTTTCGCCAATATAATTTTTTCCCCTTTTATGATTATTGCGGCAATAGGAATCAAATTAACATCTAAGGGCCCCGTTTTTTTTATACAGAAAAGAGTTAGTAAAGGTGGAAAAGTTTTTCATATGTTAAAATTCCGTTCTATGCTAATGTCTTCAGATGATGAACCGCATAAAAAATTTGTTAAGGTTTATATAAATGGAAGTAATAGAAAAAGTGAATTTAAATTAACTAATGATGATAGAGTTACTGCTTGGGGTAAAGTATTAAGAAAGATAAGTATTGATGAATTTCCTCAATTTTTTAATGTTTTAAAAGGTGAACTTTCATTAGTTGGACCCAGACCTCCTCTTGAGTATGAGGTTGATCAGTACTCACAGTGGCATAAAGAGCGGCTCTCAGTTAAACAGGGTGTTACCGGTGTATGGCAAGTTTTTGGTAGGGCAAGATTGACATTTGACAAATCCTGTTTTCTTGATATATTCTATGTCGAGAACAGAAGTTTGTGCCTTGATCTGCATCTTTTAAGTCAAACGCCACACGCGATTGTTTTTGGAAAGGGAGCATATTAGGAGGTTTTATGGGTTTTTTAAACATCAGAGGAGAAAGGAGAAGAATTGATACGGGAAAGCCGCAGGACTTGTTGATTCCTGAATATAACATAGTTATAAGTAATTCAATTCTGAATGAGGGCGTTACAATATGGGGTAATGTAAACATATATGGGGCAGAGATAGGTGAAAATACAAAAATAGGAGCTTTTGTTGAAATCCGAAAGGGTGTTAAAATCGGAAAGAACGTAAAAATCGAACCTTTTGTTTTTATCCCTGAAGGTGTTAAAATCGGAGATTGTGTATTTCTTGGTCCGAATGTTATTTTTACAAATGATGTATATCCACATTCATGCAATGACTCGGGGGCTTTGAAAGAAGAATATGAAGTAACGACTACTACTATAGAAAATTCGGTTTCAATAGGGGCGCAATCAGTTATTAAATGCGGAGTTACTATAGGTAAAGGTGCTTTAATTGGGCTTGGTTCGACTGTAACGGAAGATATTCCCGCGGGAGTAGTAGTTTATGGTGAAAAAGCAAAAATTAGGAGAAAATTAATTGAAGCAGATTCCGCTCGTTGATCTTCACGCTCAGTATGAAGAGGTTAAGGACGAAATGCATGGTCTTTGGGATGAGATACTCGATTCTATGTATTTATATCTGGGTACAAATGTTCAAGAGTTTGAAAGGGAATTTGCTTCTTATAATAATGTGAAGCACTGTATTGGTGTTGGTTCGGGAACAGAAGCGCTTCATTTTGCATTAAAATCTGTAGGGGTTGGGGAAGAGAATGAAGTGATTGCTCCTTCTCATACTTTCTTTGCAACCGTTGAAGCCGTTATCCATTCAGGGGCTTATCCTGTTATGCTGGATATTGACACGAAATCTTATACGTTGTCTGCGGAGAGAACCCTTGAATATATAGAGAAGAATTGTATGGAAACACAGGAAGGGTTAAAAGATAAAAAGACGGGTAAAATTTTAAAAGCTATTTTACCTGTACATATTTATGGTCATCCGGCTGATATGGGTGCTTTTAAAGAAATAGCTGGGAAGTATGATCTTTCTCTTATCGAGGATTGTGCTCAGGCTCATGGCGCCGAGTATAAAAGTAAAAAAGCAGGGAGTCTTGGTGATTTAGGAGCTTTTAGTTTTTATTTTTCAAAGAATCTTGGTGCTTTTGGAGAAGGTGGAGGGGTTACGACTAATGATGACGAATATGCGCGAATAGTAAGAAAACTGAGGGAACATGGTCAGAATGATAAATATTCCCATGAATTGGTTGGCTTTAATTCCCGGTTAGATGAACTTCAAGCCGCTGTCCTGCGCTGCAAATTGAAGCTTTTAGACCAGTGGAATAGAAAGAGAAGAAAGATAGCCCGGTTTTATAATGAAGCTTTAAAGGGTTTGCCTGTTGTGATTCCGGAAGAAGCCGAAGGGGTTCTTCATGTATATCATCTTTATGTGATTCGTTCCGATGATAGGAATGAACTTCTTGAACATTTGAAAAAAAATGGTATTGGTTGTGGTATGCATTATCCTGTACCTATTCATCTCCAAGAAGCTATGAGAGGTAACGGATATAAGAAGGGAGATTTGCCTGAAACGGAAAGGATAGCAGATGAAATTTTATCTCTTCCTATGTATCCGCATTTAAACGAGGAAGATGCAGGTAGAGTTGTGGAAACCATAAGAGATTTTTATAAATAGGAGTGTTCATGAAAGTAGGAGTTATTGGACTTGGATATTGGGGACCGAATTTAATGCGTAGTCTACTTTCCTTGGGAGGTGTAGAAGTTGTTGGTTGTGAAAAAGAGAAGAAGCGCTTAGAAGAGGTTAAGAAAATGTTCACTAATGCTATATATGTTGATAATTATGAGGAATTACTTGCCGACGATGAAATAAAGGCTGTATTGATATCAACTCCCGTGTGTATTCATTATTCGATTGCAAAGGATTTTATTAATAGCGGTAAGGATGTTTTTGTAGAGAAGCCTATGACGGAATCTTCGGTTAAGGCTCAGGAGCTTATAGACCTGGCAGCAGAGAAAGAATGCATTTTGATGGTCGGTCACATTTTTGAATATAACGATGCAGTGATAAAGATTAATGATATTATAAAAAATGATGAGGTTGGAGAACTTCAATATATAACTTCTACCAGGGTAAATTTGGGGATACACAGAAAAGATGTAAATGTTCTGTGGGATTTAGCTCCTCATGATTTGTCAATTATTTTTAAATGGGTCGATTCGGAGCCTGTTTCGGTTTCTACTATGGCGAAAGCTTCCGTAGTAAATGGATTACCGGATGTGGCTTTTGTTCAGTTGGCTTTTGATTGTGGAATGATTGCGGATATTCAGGTAGGTTGGCTGGCGCCTTCTAAAGTTAGAGAAACAATAATAGTGGGAAGGAAGAAGATGATTGTCTATAATGAAACTAATCCCCAGGAAAAAGTAAAAATTTATGATTCCGGGGTAGATTTCGAGGACCCGCATGATTATGGTGAGTTTTTACTCTCTTATAGATCGGGAGATATTCATTCTCCTACTCTTTCCAATAGAGAACCTTTGAGGATGGAAATGGAACATTTTTTAGAATGTGTAAGGGAAAGAAAGAAACCTCTTACAGATGGTTATAATGCCTTGAGGGTAATAAAAGCAGTCGAAATGGCGGAAAGAAGTTTTAAAGAAAAGAAAATTATTTATAAAGGAGATTGAATATAGCTGCTTGTTCGTCTTGTTATTTCTATGTTAATTCTAAATCTGCTTAGAGCTCCGAACCTACAAGTCATAGCTATCTTTAAACGCGGATGGACGCATATCCTCCTTGTTGTGATAACCCTTGACTTTACAATAAAATACATTATTGTTGAGGCGCTATGTTAGGATTGTTTTTTTTATTCGCTTTCCCTTATGGAGAGGTAATAGTAGAAGTAGATGTAGAAGGGCTTATGGAAGTCGATACTTCTCTGGTTGTTCGTTCTTCCGGTTTTAGGGTAGGTGAGGTATTGACGCAGGAGAAGGGAATAAAAGCGATAAAAAGTCTTTATCTGACCGGATTTTTTGCTGATGTGAAACTCCATTCTAAACGCAAAAGTGGGGGAGTAAGGTTGGTAATTGTGGTAATAGAAAATCCTCGTCTTAAGTCATTAGAGTTTGAAGGTAACAATAAATTGAGCGACGGAGATATTTCATCGTTGGTTGATTTATCCCCTCCGGCTATGCTTTCCGATTATAAATTGCACAGGATAAAGGAAAAAATATATAATTTATATGAAGAAAAGGGATTTTCGGGAACCGAGATTTCACTTTCAAAGGTAGAAGAGGAAGATGGAGTAAATGTGACTTTTATCATTGATGAAGGAGCGAAATATAAGGTTAAAAAGATTAATTTTATTGATAATGACGGTCTTTCAGACCATGTTCTTTCCAAGGTTCTTTCAAACAAGACTAAAACCTGGTACCTTTTTTGGAGAAATAATGGCTTGAAATTGGATTCATTGCAAGCCGATGTGCCGAAAATTGAAGCATTGTATAGGAATTATGGATATTTAAGTGTTGCTGTAGATACTTTTTATGTGGATTATCAAGATAACGCTGCTGTAATAAATTATGTTGTTGACGAAGGAAGACTTTATTACTTTGGGGATACTCATCTTGAGGGCACGGAGGACCTTGGTTTTATTTCGAGTAGGATAAAATGGAAAAAAGGCGAGTTGTTCGGCGAGGATAAAATTCAAAAAACAATGGAAGATCTTTCTATTTTTTATTCCGAGTTCGGTTATTTAAATCCAACAATTTTACCCAACTATAATATTGTGAAAGATTCGATAGTTGATATTGACCTTTATGTTGATAAGGGGAGTCCTGTTTATATAAGGTTTGTCAATATAATGGGTAACAATAAGACTTATGATAAGGTAATCAGAAGAAACACAGTTGTTTATCCTGGGAAGCTTTTTCAAAGAGATAGAATAATGCACAGTTACAGGAATATTTTTCGACTTGGTTATTTTTCTGATATGAAGATAGATATGGATTTCCCGTCTCCTGATTCTATAGATCTAATTCTGGAAGTAACGGAAAAACCTACCGGATATTTTTCGGGAACTGTAGGTTTTTCCGGGAGTTACGGTCTTACCGGAGGAATTAATGTGACGATGCCTAATGTATTTGGAACAGGGCAAATATTTAGTTTTTCCTTAGAAAGGACTCTCGCGTCTACTGAAGGCAGATCTCTTCAGAATATATTATTATCATGGAATCAGCCGTGGCTTTTTGATACACCTACTTCCGTTGGTTTTAGTCTATATAATAGACATTGGCAGAGAACTTACTACAGTGTAAAGGAAGTAGGAGGTTCTGTCTCTGCTGGTAGAATTTTAAATAAGGAAAGAAATCTTACATCATTGTTTACTTACAGGTTGGAAAAGGAAAGTGTGGATGCTTCCGGTGAATACGCGGACTTCGATTCAGGGATAAACTGGGAGAGTTCATTGTATGGGAGCCTGATTTATGATTCCAGAGATTCTAAGATAGCTCCGACTGTGGGTAGCTATTATTCTTTGGGAGGTAAGTATGCGGGAGGTATTTTAGGTGGAAGTAGAAGGTATTATAAGTTAGACCTTGAAGCCAGGAAAGTTCAGTCTATTTTTGCGGAAGATATGGTCATTATGAATAGGACGAAAATAGGTTATGCATACGCTCCGTCAGGAAAGACAGTTCCCTTACTTGAAAGATTTCTGCTTGGTGGTGTAGGAACCTGGGGTTTGCGTGGTTACGATAATGAGGTAATTATCCCTGACCCGACAAGGGAATATGTCGGAGGTAATTTTGCCTTCCTTAATAATCTTGAGCTGAGGTTGAATTTTGCAGATAAAGGATACGGGATGATATTTCTGGATGCCGGTAACTGTTTTGCAAATTTGCAGGAGGCTAATATGATGGATCTCTTTTATGGCGTAGGAGTCGGATTTAGGGCGGAGATACCCATGATGGGTGTTCTCGGTGTTGATTTTGGATATAACTTAAATTTATTTGAAGGCCAAAGACGATGGAAACCTCATTTTCAGATAGGTACAACATTTTGAGTAAATTGATTCTGTTGAGAAATCTTATCCTGTTTGTTCCTATATTAATTGGGATTGGATGCGATTCCAAGAAGGATTATTATATCGACCCTGTGCCTGTTTTTAGTAAAGTGGTTAAAATTGATTCGAGTTATACCAGTGTTAGAGTTATTTCTACCGGAACTTCGAATCTGTTATTCTGCGGAAAAAAAGATGTTTTTGATTCTTATTCAATAATGAAATTCGATTCTATTCCTGAAAATTTCGATAGCCTCTTTCTCCGTTTTGTATCGGATACTTTTACCTGTGAGCTAACTTTATTTGCTTTAGAGCAGGAATGGTATGAAGATTCTGTATATGAGTGGAATGATATTGGTTCTCTTATCGATACGACCAGTCCTATACAAGTTGCTACAATGTATCCTGTACCTGTTGATTCTCCGGCTACAGATACAAATTCTCTGATTTTCTTAGGAGATTCTCTCTCCCTGGATGCATCGATAATTAGTTCAATTGGAAATTACGGTTTAGCCGTTCATTCTGACCGCTTTTATTCCTTTAGTGCTGGGGCAACTCGGTTGAAGGTAGAATCGGAAGATACTCTGGCAAATTCTATAATTTTGTGTGTTGAGGATGCCTATATTGTTAAAAATCCATTTCAGGATACAATTTTTACCGATTCTCTTTTAGTTGGCAGGGGATTATCGATTAGAACTCATATTTTCATTCCGCGAGATTCATTACCGTTGGGGTTAAATAAAATAGCGGAAGCTGAATTAGTTATTGATATTGCAGATACAATGGCTTTTACTGTAGGAGCTAATCTTAGTACTTCGGAATTGTCTTTTACCGCGCTCTCTTCTTCTGAAGGTGATTCGTTGAGGTTCAATCTTGCTTCTTTCTTCAGAAGTGTTCCCGATGATAGTATTTTTCATATTAAAGTTGAAGCAAGAGAAGAAAAAGAGGGCATTGGTTTCGAAAAGCTTGGAGATAGTGAAATTAAATTTATTTGGGTGGAGTTCCCGTGATAATGATAAAATTTAGCCTTTTTCTTTTGATTTCTTTAAACCCTAATCTTGCGGATAGTTTGCCTGGAGAATGGGTAGGAAGCGATGGTTTTTCTCAGTCCTCTGCTGTGGTGGGGAATGTTTGTGTGAATCCGGCCCTTGCAGATACACAGGATTGTCTTTCGGTTAATTTTCGACTTTTTTCTGATGATTACACAAAGACAGAAGGGGATTTTTCTTCTGCTTTCTTTAATATTCCTATTCTCTCAAGTTTTTCTGTGGGAGGTAGTTTTAATCTTCTATATGATTCACGTATAAGATCTTCTACAATCACTTCAAATGATGATTATACTTATATCAGTAATTTTATTAGAACAGGCGGGATGTATCGTTTTGGCGCATTCCTGAAAAAATCTTCAGGACCTGTTTCATTAGGTATAGATGTTAATCTTTTAAATGGAAAAATTGATGATCTTTGGCTGATTGATTTCCTGGAGTATTATGATGTTTATGATACCGTTACTACATATTTCAGGGGTTATTCGATAGGTCTGGGTTTTTATTGTGATTTTGGGAATTTGAGTTTAGGTGGTTATTATTGTCCTTACCAGAAGATAGAAAAATGGGAATTGAGGGGGGAGGAAGAGGAATTTAAACTTGATTTACCTCTGCGTTTTGGTTTCAATTATTCATTTAGTGAAAATAAGAATATAATTTTCTCTATTGATAGAAAAGAAGGAATAATCGGTTTGCATTATGGATTGTTTAAATTAGGGTATGGTAGGATATATTCTATGGGCAATGGAGTTGAAGTAGAAGCCAATAGGTATCTGGGAGGTATTTCTTTTGTGATGAGCGGTCTACCGGTTTCAATAATGTTTGAGAACAGGAAATATTCCGGAAACTTTGCCGATAGTGAGTTTATAGGAAGTATAGGTGTTTCCATATCAGGAAAAGGGAGGAAAAATGAAAAGGAATTTTAAATTTTTATTCGTGTTTTTTGCTTTATCGCTTTTTGCCGAACAAAAAATCGGATATATCGATTCTCAAAAAATACTGGTACAGTATAAAAAAGCACAAGAAATTAGGAATGAGTTTGAAAAGAAGGTTAAAGAATGGAAAAATGAAGTCAACCGTCGCCAACAAGAGCTTGAGAAACTTCAGAAGGATTTGCAGACACAGTCATTTATGCTAACCGAGGAAGCTAAGGTACGTAAGATAGAAGAATTACAGAAAAAGAAAACTGAGCTTGAAAATTATATTAACGAAATTTATCGTAAAGAAGGTTTAGCTGAGAATTTGAATAAGGAATTGATGCAACCTCTTCTTCAAGAAATAGATACTATTGTTTCTGAAATTGCTGAGGAAGAGGAGTTTTCTTACATTCTTGACGCGTCTACCGGTGTGGTTTTATACGCTGATGATATTTATGATATAACAGATCGAATAATTGAGACTTTAAACAGGAAGTATATGCCGGAATTTGAGGGAGAAAAAGTCGAATATTACGTTTTTAAATTTAAAGAGGAGGATGCAGATGCTAAGTCGATGCGGCTTGGGGATATAATCAAGAACCTTATCGCAACTAAAATGGATGCGGCATTTGGTTCTTCTTTTAAGGCGATCCTGGCGGCAGATTTGAGTAGCGCGAAAACAAGTCTTGCAATAGACGATGAAGAAGAGGTGAGCAGTAACGCTCCTCTTGCCGTTCAATTTCTTAATGTTTCCGGAGTGAATTTTGTTGTAATTGGAAGAGTTTGGGTTGTAACCGGTAATATTTTCTTCGAATATTCCATCGTGGATAAAAAAGAAGAAAAGGCTGTAGTAACGCAAGAAGTAGATGTTGGTG
>CAYYUB010000001.1:0-45121 GCA_964474855.1 uncultured bacterium | reverse complement strand
TTTTTTCTCTTTAAATCTTAAAAGTTCAGGGATGCCTTTCATAAAAAATGTCTCGCCTGGTGGAATAGCAGCTGCCCTGTATTGAGCAGCTATTCCACCGGGCGAGGAGACTGAGAGGGCATGGACTTTTGACGAAGTCAAAAGGAGCGAGGTCGAGAGCAAGCAGCAGTTTCCTCGCAGGGGAAACTGACTGCGGTTTTTTAGAAAGGTATACCTGAACAACACCCGCAGGGGAAATTGACCACGTCTTTCTCGGACAACACTCTTTGCGAAATAAACCGTCGGGGAAATTGATTTCGGTTTTTCGTAGTAACACCCCTGAACGAAACCTCGGTGGGAAAATTGACCGCGTTCCCGATGAATGGTTAGACCTCGCTTTAGACTTAACCCATCGCAAGGACATTATCCTTGGCTACAAATAAAAGATAGGGTTAAAACCTCACGGCTTTAAACCTATCATATATTTTCACTAAAGTAAGCTATACAGCTTACTTCATCAAGTCTTTTATAAAGCCTTGCAAATCCTTAGAGCTTAATTTTGCTTTCTTCTTCTTTTTCTGAAGATCCTTGATGTACTGCATCACGATCTGAGTTACTACTGCACCCGGCCTCGGATACGCTGCTACGATGTAGTGGGGAGTTGGTTTTGTTTCGCCCGCTTCGATTTCCAATTCGGCTCTTAAGTTATCCGGAGATATCAATGAATTAGCATAACCGAAGATAACCTTATCCATTGCCTTATATACTTCTTTACTTTCCTTAACAAGGCCGTAATAGTCAAGAAGTTCGGCAAAAACATAATTGGAAGTTGTATAAACGTCCTGACCCTGCTCGGACTCTACCTTTCCCCCATCTTCCGTTCGGCACATAGCCCAACCCATAAAGGTTCTGTTATTTTTATAGATCGTCTTAAGGATTTTTCGGGCTCGATCGGGTGGTATGAAAGGCTCTTCTCCTATCGCGATTAATGCCCATATAGCATCCAATTGATTAAGCCAGGTATCGGTGTTTTCTTCGCCCGTATCCTGATCATAACAGGTAAGATAATATTCCAATTTCTTACCCTTGCTGTTTTTCTTTTCTCTCCATAATTTCTCAAATTCTGCCGCAGCTTTCTTAAATGCCTTTTCATATTCTTTCTTTGCGGCTTTGTCTTTCATTATGTCCGCCATTATCATCATGGCTCTACAACCCGCCATAAAAATAGTGGCATCATAGGCATCAACGCCAAAGAGAGTCAGATTATCAAAGGTGTTTTTTACTTCACCTGGATTACCCTCGGGTATGCCATCCCCATCGTGATCATGCGTTCGGAGGTGCTTAAATCCATATTTCATCGTCTTCCAATTTTTTTTCAAGAAATCCGTATCGCCTGTAAATTTAACGTTTCTAAGCACTCTAGTCGCGAGCTTCGGGAAAAGATCAACCCAGTAGTTATCATTATACCACGCGTATTCACTTACATTACGGAGTGGATGCCCTTTGGGCAGGGCCCCAACATCATGCGAAACAGCGCCTTTAACTTTAATTTGATCATATATTTGGGTCAGTGATTGATCTTCGTATTCTTCCGGGTAATCCTCGAAATGCTGCTGGGCCTCAACAAAAGACGCATGCAAATGATAATACTTCTTTCCCTTATTTTCTCTATTGATCGAGTTAATAAAACTCTGACAGAGCTCTTTTTCTATATCCGGGAAAAAGATCAAAAGCGCCATGGAATACCAGTCCACATCCGAAGGATCTATATAGGCATAATCAAAACACTCAAGGAATCTGGCTCTCTGGGTACCATCCTTGTCCTGGACCCAGACTGCGCCATTCGACAAAGGGAAACTAAATTCATTGCAAATCAATCTGGTAAGTCGGAGAGCCCCGGCTTTATCATCTTTATAAGACGGACTATTCTTTATCATATTATATATCCTGTTCTGAATAGTCATTGTTCGGTCAAACCATTTTTTATAATTATCAAGCGCAACCTTAGCCAGGTCCTTGGCTCTACTTTTTTCATTCTTGAAACTCTTTAAGTATTTACGGTCAAATTCTTTCCCGTCCATATATCGTTGTTTGGGAAAGTCAAGAGCGATAGCAACAGGCACTGTCATTGTTGCTTTAGGTTTTAATGTAAATGTCAAACTTATTGCAGCGCCATAATCCTGATTTACAAGAGGATCTCTCTTCTTGTAAAAACTGCCGTCGTCATTAAGCAATAAATCCTGTTTGAGGAAATTAAGACAAAAATAAGGATTTGTATCGACACTTACACCTTTCGTCTTGGTAGTAGCTATAACCATTCTGTCTTTACATTCCTTACTCGCCATCACAACACCTTTAACACCGCCCGAACTAAATTCTTTATGCACATGACCCTTTACAGGCGCCGAACAAACATACACAGTATCCTGATCCGTCGGTTTCAATTCTTTTTCTTGAAGATTAACAAGGGAAGGTCTCGGTACAACGAGAGTAATCTCCTTTTCCTCATCACTCGAGTTAATAACCTCATATTCCTCGACACCAAGAGGCATTAAAGCCTGGTCTCTCTTAGCAAATAAAGGAGAGATCAGACGTCTCTTAACACTAACTTCACCGAGTTTATACACCATCTCCAGAGAAGGCGTAGCGATAGAAATCGTAATGTCCTTTTCGGGAATCGGTTTATGATAATAATTCTTCAAAGCCGGTACATCATCGATACCTTCCACCTTCTCAGGATCCCTTCTAGTGAGCATAAAAGTTCCTTCTTGTTCTAAAATTTCTTCTTCCACCTCATCTTCTTCTCCCTCAATACGGATAAACGGAGCAGAAGCAAATTGAATCGCGTTTTGATTCATAAGAATCAATCTACCCGCATTATTAAGCCTGTTGTATAAACCATCGGGAGATAAACCTATAGAACAAGTAGGAGCACCCTGAAGAGCTATAGTGTGAGGAAAAAGGAGAGTCTTTGACATTCCCTGAAAATGAACCGACATGCAATTTTCATCATAAATCTTCGATATCTGTGCTCCTTTAATCGTAAAAACGTCGCTTATCTTTATACTAGAAGATTTTGGCATATAATAGCCCCCTTAACAGTATGATAAATCCAAAGGATTTTTTGATTTCTTCTTGGCTTTCAGTTTTTTCTCAGGAGTAGATTTCTGCTTTCCAAGTTTAACTGGAACTTTAGTCGCCGCACGAGGTTTAAATTTGCCAAAAAGCAAATCAACAGAAGACCTTATAGAATCAGGCGTCGCGCTAAAATGACAAACAACCGCATCGGCTTCGGCGGTTGTCCCTTCAACATACGGATTGTTGGTGACAACAACAACCTTGTGTCCTGCTTTTTTCAGTTTCTTGACGAGCAGTTGATTGTTACCGGACTTAACTATTCGCGCGAAATAGTTGGTCATAACAACAATGTCCACCTGCTTTGCAAGTTCCATACATTCTTTGATCTCTTCTTCAAATGCGGAGAACTCTGTATCCATAATAATCAAATTCTCGGAATTATCCACCATTCTTTCGCAGAACATATGCATATGCATATAAGGATCTTTCCCGCAGAATTCATAAGGAATACGCTGCTCGATTACAAGAATCTTTTGTTTTTTGTTTAAGGGCAGCAGTTTTTTATCATCTCTCATTATTATCTGGGCTTTTTTCGCTACATCCCAGGAAAAATCTATAACTTTTTTATCTGTCGTGATTTTGTAAGTTTTTTTCGGGTCTATTTTTGGAGCTGATTCAAATATGCCTTGGTCATACTTCATTTGCAGGAGATGAGTAACAGCTTCATCGAGTCTTTCTTCTGACAACTCACCTTTCTGGACAGCTCGTTTGATTCCGAAGAAAGTCTGAGACCTGGATTCGTCATCAGCTTTCAAAAGAATCGTATCGACTCCGGCATTTAATGCCATTACGCAAGCAAGAGGCAGAGGCCACTTCTTAAGTATCGCAGCCATACCGATAGCATCGGAAACGATAACTCCGTTAAATCCCAATTCTTCTCTCAACAACCCTGTAAGAATATTTTCAGATAAAGTCGTCGGATATTTTTTATCATAGGCGGGATAAACCGAATGACCGGTCATAATGGCTTGTACTCCCGCGTCGATAGCGGCTTTAAAAGGAACCAGGTCGACTTCATGCATTCTCTTCTTGCTTAAATTCAATACTTCCAGAACATCATGAGCATCAGTATCTGAGCTACCTCTTCCCGGAAAATGTTTAGCAGTTGTTGCTATACCGTTATCCTGTAAACCCTTGATTAAAGCGACAGCCTGTTCCGCGCATACCTCTGGATCGTCACTGAATGATCTTACTCCTATTTCAGGATTCTTAGGATTTGTGTTCACGTCACAAACAGGAGAATACATCTGGGTAACACCCATAGCAGATAACATTTTACCGATAGTTTCGCCAATCTTATAAGTTATTTTTTTATCACCTATAGCAGCCATTCCCATAGGACCCGGGAACTGCCTTATTCCTCCCGCCATATAATCATTCTTGAAGTCACCTTCAAAATCGATGGTTATATGTAACGGAACACCCGAAGGTCGATTCATCGCGATTTTCTGCCATCTTTTCAGTCTTTTTGCGTATTCTTCCGGCGTTATGCTGATACCAAAATCAGAACCCGCGAAATAAGTGCTGGCTATATTGAAATAATCTTTCGGTTTTTTAAAAGTCTTATCAACCTGGGAATTACCCCAGTAAAGGTTCTTACACGTTTCTATCGCATAAGGTTCCAGACATAGCCCCCCACAGTGCAACCTAGTAACCTGTTCGATACCGCTCGGAGTAAACATCGTACCGCGCCAGGTAAATGTCAGAACCTGTCCTACTTTTTCCTCTAAAGTCATTTTTGAAAGTTGCTTACTTACAAATTTATCTCTTTCTTTCGACATTTTTATCTCCTTTATCTCCTCTTTTTTTATTATTCCCACTTACCTTTATTATCGGGTCCAACCCAGAACCCGTTCTCAAATTTCCAACCTTCCGTATTGATTTTCAACTCTTTCGTCTTCCAAGGGGCTTCGATTCTCCTTGTTAAATCATCAAATCCTTTATTCCAGGTAAGCCCGTCGGGAACTGTAACGTTCATACTTCCCGCTGCGTTGGCATAACGCAAACAGGACTCTACGGAATGATTCCATACAAAAGCGGAAAGAAATCCGGCAATTGCCGAATCACCGGAACCAAGAGCTCCTACAAATTTCTCTTCTTCGTATACCGGGAACCAGAGTTCACGGTTAGCCCAGTTATCGAGGTCGGAACATCCCGCAGTTCCTAATTTCGCAAGTCGTTCAGCACCGGCAGTCCGGATATACAATCCTCTATTTCCGCACTTGACCATAGCTATTGCTGTACCCATCTTTATTAAATCTTTACCTATCCTGGAAATTTCTTCGACACTCATATTATCGAGTACGGTTTCCTTAGGACCTAGATTAGCTCTCTTCTCAAGAAATTTATCTTTGTACAGGAAATAGAAAATTTCTTCCGCACTCGGTACCATAATATCCGATAGAGGAATCCAATTTTCAACAATAGCAAACCAGTCGATACTATCACCGTAGCCATCTACGTCAGGAAGAGAAAGATCGAGAGCGATCGTTGTATTTAATTCCCTTGTCTTTTCAAGTATTTTTGTCAACTCCGCGCCTTTATTTGCATAAAGTTTTTTCATCCATGGCGGATAACCGAAAAGCATAAGTTTTGATCTTTTAACAATATCAAAATCCATATCATCATAACCAAAAGTATCATTCGCTCCGCAATGATGCAGATAAAAACGGTCTATTCCAGGAATACAAATCGCGATGGTATATGATGTTGATTCACCTTTAGCCACTCTTATACCTTCAAAATGACCTTCTTTTTCTTCATACCAACTAAGAATCTGTTTGCCGAAATCATCATCACCAATTTTTCCGATAAGTTCTGTTTTCACGCCAAGACGTCGTATTGACACTCCAGCATTGGTGACAGGACCTCCTCCCACAACAACACATTTCCCCATATTTATCATTTTACCGGGCACAAGAACATCAGTCATCTTGTCAACTGTTCCCTCGATTGTAAAAGCCGGTATTAAATCAAGGCAGGTATGACCTGCAGCTACGATTTCAAGATCTTTTTCATTTGTCATTTTAATCTCCTTATAGTTTCACCGATCAACTTTTTGTTCTTTTTGTAAAAAAATCAAACCACAGAGCCCACACAACTCCACACCTAAATATTTTACCGCAGAGAGCACAGAGTTTTTATTTCCTTCTTTTCTCTGTGTCCTTAGTATTTTTTTTTAACATAATTATTTCTTTGTGTCCTCTGTGGTTAATTAGGTTTTTGCAGAATAATATCCTATAAGAGTCTAATGTCAAGTCCAACATACTGTTTAGCATCTTACCCTTACTCTCTACTTTGAACTGTTTTTACAACGGCATCAAAAGCCGGCTTTGGATTACACTCGCGATCAAACAACATCGGATATTCGGTCCTACCCTTTATTGGCAAATAACTACGCCAGGATTGCTTGTCGTGAACAGCCCAGAATGTTATCCGGTCGAATTTTTCCCTATGTCTTCGGAATAACGAAAACAATTCGGCGTACCGGTCCGCCTGTTCCTTAAGAACGGAATCCGGAATACCTTCAGTGTAAGGATTATACTTTTTCTGTGTTTCAGTATCAAAAGATGATAGGTCTCTTACCGGAGTATCACAGGGATAAAAAGGAAGTACTCCAACATCCAATTCCGTAACCATAATTTTTACACCTAACTTTCCGAGAGCTAAAACGTAATCCTCAATTTCATTTATATCAGGATGTTCCAGAAACCAGTGCCCCTGTATGCCTACCCCATCCACACGAATACCTCGAGACTGCAAATCTCTTATCAGCCTAATAATACCCTCACATTTAGGCTTCTTGTAATAATCATAATCGTTGTAATAAAGCTCCGCATCAGGGTTAGCCTCACGCGCGTATTCGAACGCTTTTTGTACGTAATCTTCGCCTATAATGTCATACCATTTACATTTTCTAAAAGATCCATCTTCGACTATTGCTTCGTTCACGACATCCCAACCGTGGACTTTGCCTTTATAACGACCCATTACGGTAAAGATGTGCTCCTTCATTCGTTTAAGAAGAGCTTCTCTATCTAATGGATTGCCGGATTCATCCTCAAACACCCAATCAGGCGTCTGATAAAACCAGACGAGAGTGTGTCCGACTACGAACATATTGTTCTTCTTTCCAAATGCCGCGTATTTATCAGCCGGTTCGAAATTATATCTGTTTAATTCCGGATGTATTTCTTCCCATTTTAGAATATTCTCCGCTACAATGCTGTTAAAGTGTTTTTCTACAAGGGTGATTCCACCCGGATCCTTGCCTTCAATTTGATCCAGACTGATTGCGGCACCAATATAAAAGTCATCCTTAAATATATCCTTTAGTGCAGGTTGATTCTGTATACTTTTATATTTCTCCATTTTACTTTCTCCTTAAAGAGCTTATTTCTTATGCACTATAAATTCAAACCAATCAAAATCAGCCGGGGTAGTGCTTACTTTTCCGTTACCCGTCGCGTACATACCGAAGTAGACTCCGGTAAATAAATATCCGACTACTTCCTCAAAAGTCAGGTACTTAGTCAATACCTTACCCATACTCTTTGCGGGTTCATCATTAATTTGATAGAAGAGTTCATATGACAGGGGCTTTGCTTCCACTGACAGAATGACTTCTCCATCTTCGATCTCTTCATAGCGAATAGGCTCAACTAATTCACCTTTAACCATATTCATAAAGAATACATGCCGTTTACCATCTTTAATAGTGATTCCTATTTCCGCGCGGTTTACCTCATTTCCTCTGATAACAAGCCCCGCTTCTTCATTATCGTTTTGCGGATAGAAATCAAGTTTAGTTGCCACTCTACATTCCATTGCTGTTTGACGGCGTCCCAGAAAAGCAGGCGAATCTTGATCTTCCATAGTTATTGCCGAACCGTTAAGACGCAAGAAACCCGGACGCCGCATCAAAGAATAGTTCTCCTTGTAAGGATTTCTTAAATAATTCCAGCAAAGAGCAATATTCGAATTATCAAAATCATCCCTCTCGGGATCTTCCTTGAATTCATATTTAGGTATTCTTGGTGCCTGCATAATTTTTTCTATAGGATTCCCCCCATTAACAACAGGCCAACCATCTTCATCCCACTCTAGGGGAGCCAAAAACATCTCTCTACCAAGATGGTTATAATTGCCGCCTTTGGGACGAATTCCTAGAAAAACAATCCACCATCCATCGGGAGTCTCGACCAAATCTCCGTGTCCGAGAGCTCTAAACTGATGCCCTTCTTGGTCTTTGTGCGTCAGAATCGGATTATCGGGATTAGATTCAAAAGGTCCCCAAGGAGAATCGCTACGAGCTATTGTTATCATATGACCGTAGCTTGTACCACCCTCTGAAATCATCAAATAGTACTTGCCATTTATTTTATATAGATGCGGACCTTCTGCCCATATTCCGCCGGTACCGCCCCATACTTTCTTTAAATCTCCTTCGAGTTTCCCTTCCTTAAGATTTAATAATCTCTGGGCAATATAGCCGTCACCTCCACCCTCGTGTCTTGTGTAATAAACCTTGCCATCATCATCAAAAAACAGAGAAGGATCCATACCATGTATGTCGATCCAGACAGGCTCAGACCAGGGCCCTGCAGGATCTTTTGCTGTAACATAAAAATTACCTCCACCATCCACATTTGTAGTTATCATATAGAATAATCCATCGTGGTAGCGAAGAGTAGGAGCATAGATACCTCCGGAATATCTCATATTCTTAAGAGGTAATTGACTTTCACGTGCCAGACAAAATCCGATCTGGCGCCAGTGCACCAGGTCTTTACTGTGAAAAATCGGCACACCCGGGAAGTATTCAAATGAACTGTGAGCAGTATAGTAATCGTCTCCAACGCGACATATACTCGGATCCGGAAAACCACCCGGAATAACCGGATTGGTATACGTTTCATTATACTCTACCGAACAGTTTGTCAAAATAATCAAAAACAAAAATGATAAAACCGTAAACAATACAACAAACCTACTCATAATCTAACCTCCTTGCAATTGAGAATAAAAACGCCTCTTAATAAATCCACTACTGCGAAACGTTCTCTCAATAACTTTTATTTGTTCTTTTTGCCAATTTCGATCAACGCATCAAATGCTGCCTTTGGCTCGTACTGCCGATCAAAAAGCAAAGGATAGTTAGTCCTTCCTCTAATCGGCCAAAAATTAGTCCAAGATTGTCCATCGTGAACACCCCATATGGTTACTCTACTAATTTTATCCTTATGTTTTATAAAAATTTTAAAAAAATCAACGTACCTGTCAGCCAATTTTTGCTGCATTGAATCAGGAAAGAAATCAGGAAACGGATCGTACTTCTTTTGCATTTCATAATTCAGGGAAATATCCGCACCAAGCTGTTCATCATCCGGCCGGGGAAGAACATTTATTTCGTACTCTGTAATCGCTATTTTTACTTCAAGTTCCGAAAATTCTACAATACTTTCTTCAAGAGAATCAAGCAAAGGATAATCCAGATGATAATGTCCCTGCATTCCAATCTCGTCTACCTTTACACCCTTTCTCTGTAATTCCCTGACCATTTTAATCACCGCATCCCTTTTCACCCTATTAGTCAACGAATAATCATTATAAATTAACTTTGCATCAGGGTCTGCTTCACGGGCATATTCGAATGCTTTCTGAACATAATCTTTCCCGATAATCTGGTAGTAGAGGTTCTCTCTCCACTCTCCGTTATCGTCGATCGCTTCATTTACGACATCCCACGAACCTACCCTTCCTTTATAATGACCTACCACATTATGAATATGATCACGGATACGCATCAGAAGTGTTTCCCTATCTACCAAATTTCCGGACGTATCCTGAAAAACCCACTCGGGCGTTTGATAGTGCCAGAGCAGAACGTGTCCGACAATGTACATTTGATTCCTTTCACCCAGACTAACGAAACTATCAGCTACTGTAAAATAATACTTACCCAACTCAGGCTGCAACTTTTCCCACTTCATAATGTTCTCAGCCGTAACCGCGTTGAACTGTTCCTTCATAATTGCAAGCGCTCTTTGGTCGCCGCCATATATCTGGGTACTATCCAGCCCCGTTCCGATATAAAAAGCATCTTTATATACGTCTTTTAATTTGGGCTCTTGAATACTTATTTCTTGCTTTTGAACACTGCGGCACGTAACGCAATTAATCATACCGGTCAAAATAACGCTTAAAGATAAGACACCTGCTAACCTTAACCCTCTCACAATCTTCCTTTTTTCCTCTGTGCTCTCGGTGTTTTTTCTTTTTTTACCACAATTAAATTCTCTGTGTTCTCTGTGGTTAATCTTTTTTTTCCTTTCTTTTTTCCTTATTATACTAACACTCTACTTTACCAAATTAATCAAATTTGTACTGCTTGCGACGTTCGGTTAGCTCTTCCTGGATTTTATGTTCCATATTCTTATCTATTATATAGAAAAAAACCGCACCCACAGCGAGGAAAAACGCAACAGCAGGAATAATACTCATCATATAACGAATACCACGGAGTGTAAAAGCATTTTGTGCGACATTGGGAACATATTTATAAAAAGTAAGAAGCTTTCCGGTAACGAAACCGCCAAGACTAAGCCCCAGTTTAAGAGCGAACAAAATTCCGGCAAAGGTCATAGCTGTAGCTCGTCGGTGAGTCTTCCATTCGGTAAAATCAGCAACATCAGCAATCATAGCCCAGAGCAGGGGAACCGTAACCCCATAGGATAGTTGAATAAGAATGTTAAAGATAAACTGCCACAAAACTGCTGTTGGCGCTAAAAATACGAACACAACTGTGAAACACGCCGCCAGGAATAAACACGACCTGAAAACATTCTTTTTTCCAAATCTAACAGCAAAAGGTTTGGCAAAGAGTATTCCAATTATCATTGCAAGGTTTCCGGCAACACTATAAAATGTAAATCCTGCTTTAACAACATCTGCATCCGGGCTTCGAGCCAGACCAAAAATCTGCAGGAAGTTCTGTAGACTCTCAAGATTAACAAAATATTTAGTGTAATAAAGTCCTACGCTTCCTTTGATAGACCAATAGATAAATACGAAAATTGTAGCGATGAACATGGTAAGCCATGGGCGGTTTTTAAAGAGGTCAGATAAATCCTGTTTTATTGAAGTCTTTTGACTCGGGTCAGGTTTTATTCTTTCTCTCGTGGTGAAAAATGTAGTTAACAAGAATACCAAAGCCAGAGAAGAAAAGAATAACATAGCGAACATAAAGCCTTTAGCCTCATCACCGCCTCCGAATTTACCGACAAGAGGCAACATCAAACCCTGAATCACTAGTGCCGCCCCCATCGCAAAGGTAAATCGCCAGGAAGCAAGACCAGTCCGCTCATCCGTATCACCTGTCATAACACCCATCAATGCCGAATATGGAACGTTATTGGCAGTATAAAATATCATAAGAAAATTGTACGTTACATAAGCATATACTATTTTAGCGGCGGTACTAAGATCCGGAGTAGTAAAAGCTAACACTCCAAAGACAGCCAGAGGGAAAGACGTAAACAATATCCACGGACGAAATTTTCCCCAGCGGCTCTTAGTTCGATCAGCTAGGGCACCCATCATTGGGTCATTTACCGCATCCCATATTCTAGAGACCAAAAACATTGTTCCAACGACTGAGGCAGAAATACCAAACACATCGGTATAGAAATAGAACAGAAAAACGATGTATATCTGAAAATAGAAGTTAGCAGCAGAATCACCAAGACTGTAACCGATCTTTTCTCTTATAGACAAACTCTGTGTTTCAGAATTCATATATAACTCCTTTTAAAATCGGGGTTTTTATTGCTGTTCAATTCTTAAGAACAAACAGCACAATTTAAACAGCCAGCTTAATGCAAGAGAATTCTATCTCTATTTCCATAATCTTTAAGCCTTTTAATCAATCAATTCTATTTATTCAAAAAACCTATTTATTAACCTAGCTTTAAGCTGTTTCAGAGCTACGTCTGGCGTTTAATTCCTTTTCAATTTCAACCATCCTTTCATTAGTCAAAGGATAGAAGAACATAATTCCTGCACCAATAAGGGCAGGAATAGCCGCGTAAATACTAATTGCCATTCTTATACCCAAAAGTGATGTTGCTGTCTGCTGCACATTGGGCACATAACCATACCCGGACAGGATCCAGGCTAAAATAGAGGCACCAAGAGCTACACCAAGCTTAAGCGCAAATAGCGAAGCAGACATCACAAGCCCTGTTGCACGCCTTCCGGTCTCCAGTTCCGAATAATCGGCTGTATCCGTGTACATAGCCCATTGCAGCACCGACACAGGACCCAATGCAAAAGATACAAGGAGCTGAAAAGCAAACATTAGAATAATATCATTCGGGCCTAAGAAAAAGAAAAGTGCTGCGAATATACCGCTGGCACCTAAAAAACCGGCATAAGTATTCCGCTTACCCAAAACCTTGCTAAACCAGCCAGCAAGAATGGATCCCAGAATTGTGACAACCGAACCTGCCATAAAGAAGACAGACACCATACCCTGATAAGAAAAACTATAGGCCTTACCTAAAAGCATTACCTGCTGATCCTGCACAAAATAAGTAAAATAGAACATAATACAGCCGGTTCGAATAAGAATAAACATAAGCTGGAATACGGTCGCACCACCAATCATTAACCACGGTTTATTTTTAGATAAATCACGCAAATCGTCCTTCAAACGGGTTTTCTGTCCCTTCGGAGGCTTGACCCTTTCTTTCGTCGATGCAAAAGTAACAAATAAAAGCACAACAGCCAAAGAGGAAAGAACAATCATTGCCCTCTGCCAGCCTAAAGCATCGTTTCCCGCTCCAAATCTTTGAACCATACGCAGGGCCGAGTATTGAACGATAAGTCCTCCAAAAAAAGCAGCTACAAAACGAAACTGCGAGACTATGGTTCGAACTCTAGCATTGGAAGTGATAACACCCATTAACGCCGAATAAGGGACATTTACAATTGTATAAAGCATCATCAACAACGTATACGTAACGTAGGCGTAAATGAGCTTACCACCCGTACTAAGATTGGGTGTAGTAAAAGTTAATACTCCAATTAAACCGAACGGTATGGCAAACCAGAGTATGTAGGGTCGAAATTTACCCCAGCGTGTTTGCGTACGATCGGCAAGCATACCCATCATCGGATCATTGACGGCATCCCATATCTTGGTAATTAAAAACATAGTTCCCACTGCTTTGGCTGAGATACCAAAAACATCCGTATAAAAGATAGTTATAAACAGAATAAATGTCTGAAAAAACAGGTTCGAGGCAGTATCACCCAGAGCATAGCCAATCTTCTCTTTTAGAGATATATTCTGCGATTCAGAAATCATATATCACTCCTTTAACTTAAACACAAATTTATCCAGTACTAGGGAAGTTTGTTCCCTTTACCAACTAATATTTCTTCAACCCACAGAGTCCGGTTTCTTCTAAAATGAAAATCCGCCGGAGACTCTATTGACCATGTCATACAAATCGTGCTTGCTGTATGAATAGTCGATTTTCACGCCGTTTAACTCAATACCAACTCCCGCGTTTAAACCTTCCGCGTAATAGTTAAATTTATATCCGGCTCGGAGGAAAATCATATTCTTAAACGAGAATTCTGCTCCCACGTGATAAAGTTCCTGCCAATCGCGAGGATGTAACATATCCGCTCCAATGTTAAAAGAATAATCGGGATACTCACCAAAAAGATCCAGAACATCCATGCCTACACCAAGAGCAAAAGTTAAAGGCAATTCAAAACCAACTTGTTCATAAGCTACCCTGGGAGAGAAATTTCTAACAGACATACCAAAAGCGAAACTTTTAAAACCGGGGTAAAAAAGCAATCCGAAGTCGTAAGACGGAGTCGAAATTTCGTTTTGTCTGTTTACAAATGAAGTGTCAACATCTTCAATTACCATAAATTCATTCTCTCCAAGATGTTGAGAAACGTATTTGGCCTGAATTCCGACCGTAAACTTATCGGTGAATTCTCTGGCATAAGCTACACCCGCACAAAATGCGTGCACATGAAAGAGACCAGTATTCTCATAGCCTGCTTCAGTACCTTCAGCCACCGTCGTGCCGTAAAATTCTCCATAATCAGGAGTTATAAGGCTAAAACCGAAATTTCCCCAAACTCCGGCATTAAAGACACCAGCCAGATAGAGATAATTAATATCGGCGATCCACTGAGTTCCACCTGCACATAAATCGATATTGGCATCGATTTTTCCAATACCTGAAGGATTATAGAAGAGCGCGGTGGCATCCTGGCCTAATACAGTAAATGCTTCTCCCATTCCGCAGGCCCGAGCACCCGCAGCAACATCTAAAAATCCGCATCCTGTCTGGGCAACCTTATCCACTGCGTATGCACTAAAAGAAAGATTAACTACTAATATAGATATAAAAACAATAAATTTCTTCATCTTTCCTCCCCCTTATCTTACTATTACGAACTTGCGGGAAACGCTTTCGCCAGTATTATCATCCTGTATATGTGCGATGTAAATACCGCTCACCGGAAGCTGATCGGAATCCGTAATAAGAAATTGATTACGAATGTCCCATACTTCCGTTCCGCTTCCGTTGGTATGATTGATGGTTGTCACCAGATTTCCCGATTCTGTCAATACAGTAATTGTGCATTCGGGAGGCAACTCAACAAAGGTTAGTTTTAGTCCCTCTCCTTCACTGTACCTCGTACGTGCCGAAGAATTAACATTCAAAGGATTTGGGACAACTCTTACCATTTCGAGACTGTCACCCGGATAAGTTTGTAAATTTGCCGCTAATTTGGTCATTGTCAAATACATTCCGCTTTCAATTCCCGCGGGGCTAACGGCTGTAATCGCGTAATAATAATAAACAGCCGGAGTAACACCCCTATCTTCATATAGTCTTGCAGTCCCATCAACAGAGTCGACCAATTGCCAATCGCCTATTACTATCACGTCTTGCTTCTCATATACATATCCGCCTAAAGCTCTGTAGATTTTAAACTTTGCAATATCCGAAGGTGAAGGTTCATAAGCAGGCTCATAACTCCATGCCAGCCTTATCATATCGGGCCTGGAATTAACCTCAAAAACGGAAGGAGGTGCAGTAGAAACGGGTATATTATAATTCATATTAAAGTTTCTCTGCGCGTTCATTCCGTTGTTGAAAAGAGAATCTCTGCCTCTAGCCACCAACAGGTCTTTCGCTATATCATTAAGAGAAGGTGTAGGAGTTAAACCTCCGATATCATAATAAACGTTGAATATAGGGTCTCTTCTCTTCAACTCTTCTACCATTTGAGCCGAATCCATACCTGGCAGCCAAGAAGCCGCTGTCCCACCATCCCACGCTTCACCTAGAAGGTATGAAGTCTTCCTGCTTATGGCACCACCTACATAGGCAAAGACATATCTCAGAGTATCCCCGAATTCCATCTGGTAAGGTCCTATTGAAAAATGACCTTGCTGGTCAAACCTGATCCACGAGATTTCTGAGGCATAGGCATATCCCCTATCCGGATCTAGCTCTCCCCATCTATCTATGGGTTGTTCGTAATGAGTCTTGTGTCCGGAAGCTGTAGTATCGTAAACATCATAAAGACTATCCATATAATAAGCTTCTTCATAATTAGGAATTGTTGTGTCAATACCAAATACTCCCTTCACCATAACCTCATAAGCATCAACGTGGTCCTGGGGTGTCATTGTGTTAAAATCAGCCAATATTCCATTGTGCAATAAAATCCAGCTGGGCTCCGCCAGCATACTTGTATGCATACATGGCTGGGCAGGGTCATTACTTGCGGCAATATCTGAAATGGGATAGTTCTGCGGAACATCAATACTTTTAGGGGCAAATAAAACCGCCGAGCCAGCAAAACGGGCTCCGGTCAGAACACTCCAATTACCAGCTCCGGCGTTAAAACCATAACTATCTCTCGATAAACCACCTGCTCTAAGAGGAGTAATATAATCAATCCGAAGAGAATCGTGACCTTGAGGATAAGCAAGTGTCGTGTCATGGTTTTCTGTTGTTCCTGCAAAGGTACTCAGTGCTTTATTGTCCCCGATACCGTTTACCATAGCCTCGGTAACTCTGGCAATATAAACATCCTCTAATGTTTGATCCGGGAGCTCGATTTCAGGATCCCTATCTACATTACCCGTATTTACAAATGTCCAATCCCATATAACGTAATCATCATGTCCGGGCTGACTCCAGGCTAACACTCTCTGCTTAACATCCAGACCCATGCTCATCCTGACGTTGGACTCGACCATTACATCGGCAGTTCCCCATATTTTTTCGGGCGCCACCTCATCTCCAGACGTAGGAAATGGATCTTCACAATGATCTCCATCCACAATTATCTGCGGAAGAGGATACCTCATATACCTGTGTATTGTCAAACCCCCTTCATCCGGAACAGCAAATTGATAAATATCAAGGTCACGTAAACGAGCGCAACTTCCTGTAATATAAGCATCCCATATTTGTCCGGTTGTATCCTCCCAGTTTCGAGCCCCAAAAAGCAATCCGGCATCCTTAAGTAACCCTCCTGGCCACGAGTTCGTACTACCAATCTCATCCTCCACAGTACAGTAACTGCCTCTATAGTACGCAACCATACCATAATCCCAAACTTCACTGCTTTGACAGCCATGGTCATATATCCTGGCTTCAGTTTTTCCCACTTTGACCAGTTTAACAATCTGGGCATGGACACCACCCACCCGGAAAAAGGCCAGCAGAAAAATTAATATTAATAACTTCCTATGTTTCATTTTCAATAACCTCCTTTTCTTCTCTTCTAAAAAGAGAACCTTATTCCAAACTGCACATATCTGGGGTCAAGGTACCAAAGGTAATCTCTATTGGGATTATTTATATATGGTTTATCAGCACTTCGCAAATCTCCAACGTGATCCGGTTCGACTCCCAGTTCTTCAGGACCGACTACCGATTCATCATCCACAAAAGGTTCCTCATCAAAGATCTCGAGATGAAGGGATTTAAGATATTCAATTCGGTCTACGCCACCAGTCAAAGAAGGGTCGAAGCCTTGAGCATCCAGAGTACCCCAGTCAAAAATATTGTGCACATCCATAAACAGATTAGCTGTAGCACCGCCGATCGAAAGACTCTTGTTTATACTCACATCTATAATACGCGTAGCCGGCCATTGGATATTATTTGCCAAAACCTCATCAAAATCCCCACCATAAGGATTAAACCTATCATAGTAACCCGCTCTCCATTGATACGAAAATGAAAGATTATAACCTCCTAAAAATATTCCCCAATCCTGAGGCACCTTCAATGTAAATAGAGCCCTGAAAACTGGCTGCGGAAGGGGTTTATCCTCCTTGGGGTCTACCTTTGCCTCATTTGACTGTAACAGCGGATCCTCATAATTTTGCCTTAATCCAATTCTTCCTGATGTGTGCACCATGTAATCATAATTTACCCACCCAGTAAAAAATCTTCCATGGTCTTTCCTAAACTCAAATTCAAAACCCCTTGTATCGCCATAGCCGGTATTTTCATTAGTTGTATAATTAACATCTCCGTAATAACTTAAATATTTAACCGTACCGCTCTCATTATCTGTATCCTTATAGTAACCCGAAATCCTTGCTAAGTAAGTATTAGCTATGCTGCTTTCAAGACCCACCTCATAAGAAACTGTCCTCTCCATCGTAAGACGCGGATTCCCCAGGAAACTAATCGGATCACCCGGTGCACCCCAGATAACCTTATACCTGTTCTCGTTGGTTGGCAGGGAGTAAAAATGTCCGTAATTGAAGAACAACTTGCTTTTTTCCAATACCGGGAATGAAACTCCAAGTCGAGGACTTATCTGAAAGGTAGAAGCCACGCCTTCCACAGGACCCTGAGTAAACAAAGAATCTTTAAACCATGAAGAAAGGAAAAGCGAATATCTCTCTGTAGTATCTGGCCACTCGATATTTGGGTCCGAGTAATCGAACCTCAAACCAAAATTGGCAAACATTCCTTCGAATTCAATCTTGTCCTGAATATAGCCGCCCGCAAGAATAGGATATGAACTATAGTTAACAAAATAACCCTCACTCGACTCGGTTGGGTCTTCGCCTTCCTCCGGCCAGAACCATCCCTCATTGGTAATAAAATATTCATGCAGTTTATCATATTGAAACGAAAAACCGAATTTTATCAGATTGTACTTATTTAATTGTGAGTTCATACCGAAACTCGCGCTATAGGTCTGTGCCCAGGAAGTATTCCAGGTTCCACATTGATGGGAAAAACCGAATGACGCTTTGCCACTAGCATCAGCACCATAGTTGTCTTCATGTAGAGGGTGAGCCCAACCATACGGGACGTCGTCCACAGCATATTTAGTTTCTCCAATACTATCTGCAAACCACAGCACCACTGTATCTCCCATCATACGAGTCGGCACATCATAATTGTATTGAGCCCTATTGTTCCTGCGTAGATAAGTCAAATGTACATCATAAAAAGTATTCTCTGACAAAGCATGCTGCAGCGCGAGACCGTACATTCTGGAAGTAATATCGAACGGGGTTAACGCATTTACTCTGTACAGCTGATCGCCATTTAATTTATTACTGCCGTGCCATCTTCCAGCATAATGCGCAACGCCGAACAACATATCCGACCCGCCTCGGAGGTAGCCCTGTCCGATTTCCCCCGAGGGATAATCCCCTTGCCACATGTGACCCTCGCCGTACGGGGAAAGGGAATTAATAATTGAGTGGGCACCCTTCATATTTACCTTAAAGTTACCAAAACGAGAAGTCAGCTTTAAACTTGTCTGGCGTTCTCTGTAATAATCCCTGCTGTCCGGAATAGCAAACGCTTCATTATGGTCCCTGTAAGAAGTATAAAATGTCATATCCCCTAAATAACTGCCAATAACGGGAATGGGACCACCAAAGCCAGCGTCCAAGGTCCAATCCGGCTTATTGCCGTATTCGCCAGTCCTATCCTGATCACTAAAATCATAAGCAACCTTTTCATAACCTATCAATAAAGTATCATCTTGATAAATCGGAGCATAAATGGAATCACCACCGTTATAGATTAATAAGAGAGAATCTGTTCTGGGTACATTAATACGGCGCATCCACATAAATCTATCACGCTGCATTTCAGCAGTAGTAATATTCGTATCTCTTCTTACCTCATATATCCATCCACCAAATGTCATAAATCCTTGATAATGTTCATATTTAAGTGTATCGTAAAACGGGCTGTCTTCATCCCCCCATACGGCCCTAGGGCCTTTCCAGCAAACGCTGTCATATTTAATAACCGTATCCTGAGAAATAATATCACCTAACGTATCCAGCACAATATTCAAATAACCAGTATCCAGCTTGTTCCATAAATACACCGCATTATTATAATTATCAGGGTCAAAGACAGAATTACCGCTGTGCTTTTGATAACCGGGAGTATATCTGAATTCAAAGGAACCTTCGTATTTTCCGGGAGAACCTTCTCTGGTTACAACATTTATAACTCCCGAACGAACATTCGCGTATTCTGCGGCAAACCCTCCTTTTTCCACCCTTACCTCTTTTATCTCGCTCAGGTTGGGCATCATGATAGGTTCGTTTACTCTCTGGTCGACAAGAAGTAAACCATCAGCCAGCAATTTGGTCTCACCTTGACCACCACCCCTAACACTCCAGCCTGCCATCCCGGCCTGTAAGTTGAGATATTGTTTCACGTCTGAGATAAGAGGAACAGCTTCTATTTCACTTTTATCCGCAACGAAAAAACCGGAAGAAAGGTCCATCTTAATAACTTCTCTCTCAGCCTGGACAGTCACTCCTTCACCCATTATAACCGTCGCCTCTAACTGGAATTCGGCAGGAGTAGTATGTCCTGATATAACCCTAACACCGGTCATCGTAAGAGTTTTATAACCCATCATTCTGGCCTGAAGGCTATAATTACCCGGATCCAATCTTGATATGAAGTAATAACCATCCACATCACAGGCAGTTCCTCTATCGGTACCCTCGATTACAACATTGGCACCAGGTAGAGGCTCACCGGTTTTAGCATCCACGACGACACCAGCAATCTTTCCGGTGACCGCCGTTTTCGCATCTTGAGTAACCATAAAAAACGCAACAAATACAAGCAAACTATATAAAATCCACCTGGGCAACAACTCTCTTCCCCTTTCCGCTTTTTTCATGAAAACCTCCTTTCATTAGGGTTTACAAAATAAGTTAAACCAGTTGATTTAAACGCAAAAAACTCGACAAACATTCTTGCCTTATAAACCTCCTTAGATTTTGGATAATGATTCAAACTACATTGAAACCTCTCGATAGAATTTTGACCACACGGATAAAACAGAATAAACATAGATATAGATAACACCCAAACTTTCTCACCTATAATTTTTATCATGCCCTCCTTACTTCAGTGAGCCTAACAAAAAAACACTTCTCTACTTTTACTATATAACTCTTCAAACATTACTCTTATTACTTTCAATATTTAACTATTATATAATTTTTAAAATCACGATAATTCAATTGCTCTTTACCTTATTTTCTAATCAGCATATGGACAACTTTATAACCATAAGTTAATAAATTCCGGCATATCAAATTATTTGAGCTAAATATTTCCATATGATTTATCATAATAATTATCTGGTAATTGTCAAGGGTAAAAATTAGTTGGTGTCATTATTATAAATAAATGTCCTATTTTAATTTCATAAATAAATGTCGCATTTGAGAGGAAAAACATGACATTTATTTATAATAACTGGTTTATATTTTTTGTATTAAAAAAGATAGAAAAAAGGTTACCCCTTTGTGAAAAAGGAGGTAACCTTGGAAAAGTATTCCCTTACTATGAAAGATATTAAAAGACATGAAATAATCAATAGCTGGCTTAAAAGAGAAATAACAGGTAATCAAGTAAGCGTACTTTTAGGGATCAGTTATCGGCACGCTTTAAGATTAAAAAGAGCTTTTAAAGAAAAAGGACTTGAAGGGATTGTTTCAAAGAAGAGAGGCGGAAGAAAAGGTATTTCGAACCTATTGAAAGAAAGAGTTTCAGGTTTATTTAAGAGGAAATACGATAGTAGATTTAATATAGCCCATTTCAATGAGAAGCTAAATGATTTAGAGGGTATTCATCTTTGCTTACAGTACGATTAGGAATATTTTAATAGAAAAAAGACTTCATAAACCTAAAAAGAGAAAAGGAAATAGCGGTTATAAAAGGAGAAAACGGATGCCGAGAGAAGGAATGCTCATACAGATGGATTCTTTCCTTCTTATCAATGGTTGGAAAATATTCCGGAGGATTGGTATCTCATAACAATGATAGACGATGCCACAAATGAACTTTTATTTGCAAAGTTTTTTTATAAAGATACCTCCTTTAACAATATGGAAGTTATAAGGAAAGTTGTTGAAAATAAAGGAATTTTTATGTCTTTGTATGTTGATAAAGCTTCCCATTTCAAAACTACCAGATATGGGGGATTACATTATAACGTTAGTATTGAACATGAAGAGACTCATATAGAAAAGATATTAAAAGATCTTGGTATCACCTTAATACCTGCGAATTCTCCTCAGGCAAAAGGAAGGATAGAGAGGGATTTGGGAACACTCCAGGATAGACTTATAAATGAGATGTGGTTGGCAAAAATAAGAGACTATAGAGAAGCAAATGGTTTCCTCCGGGATGTATTCATTTCTTACTGGAATAAAAGATTTAAAAGAAGACCAAGAGTGGAAGGAAGTGTTTATAGAAGTGATAGAGGTATAAATCTTGATTTAGTATTTACCAGGAGGTATGTGAGGAGTGTATCAAACGATAGCACAATAAGTTTCTGTAAACAGGAGATACTCCTTCCTCTAACGAGGAGGAAACTTAATCCATATAGAAAGAAAGTAGAAGTAAGAGTATCTTCCGAAGGTACAATATGGATTTTGTATGAAGGTAAAGTTATCTATCAAACAGAAATATCGGAGGAGAATTCTCTTGTGAAGAAAGAGAAATTAATAGAGAATATTTTAAAGCACAGATCTTACGGATAAAAATATGACATTTATTCTGAAAATAATATGTGGCATATTGCATGAAAACAACAGGGTAAAAATTAGTTGCCTTGGAACGTCTGGCGAAATTTCTCGATATCTTGACAATTATAGAAATTTATATTATATTATCAAACTTAGAGAGAACTAACAATAAAACTATAATAAATATAGAGGAATAATAAATGTCTTTTATCTTAGCTTTTTATTTTTAAATGAATTATAAGGAGGAATCTTTATGATAGTATTAATTTTAACAATTGGTTTTAGTATCTCAATATCTTTTCTATATTCTATTTTTAAAGCATGTTTACTCAGTGCATCAAGTGTTGCCATAGGCAAAATACTAGCAAAAAAGCCGGACAGCGTTTGTATATTAAGCACTTTCAAAAATAATATCCGAAAACCAATAACGCCGAGAGCCAGGATTTTATACTTTCAATTGTTATGCGGTTTACTTCTGGCAACACAGACTGCTAAGGCGCAACAAACCTTCTGTAATCCTTTAAATCTAAATTATAGATTTATGTCTGATGCAATTGATGCCCGTGAAGCCGCTGACCCGGTTGTAATTTTGTTCGAAGATGACTATTATCTTTTTGCTTCTCGCTCAGGTGGCTATTGGACTTCCACAGATCTTCATAATTGGACACTTATTATTCCGACTGGTATCGACATCGAAAGTTATGCACCTGCTGCATTAGTTATAGGGGATACTGTATATTATGCTCCTTCTGCAACTGGTACAATCTACAAGACTGCCGACCCTAAATCGGGTGTTTGGACGGAAGGACCAAGTATTGGATCGTATGGCGATCCGGCTCTTTTCCTCGATGATGATGGAAGGTTATATATGTATCATGGACTAACTAATTCAACAACCATTGCGAATATTCGTATGGTTGAACTCGACCCCACAACATTTCAGGAAAAAGGTAGTGAAGTCGACTTGGTTTTTTCAATGGCTTCATCACATGGGTGGGAAAGACGAGGAGATGATAATTTGTTGGATGAAGTACCTTGGATTGAGGGAGCGTGGATGAACAAAATAAATAATAAATACTACCTTCATTATGCTGCCCCAGGAACGGAGTTCAAAACGTATGCAGATGGTATCTACGTATCATCCGATTCAGCAAAAGGACCCTTTCAATATGCGACGTACAGTCCTTTTTCATTTAAACCGACCGGTTTTATCTCAGGGGCGGGACATGGTTGCACATTTATGGATAAAGATAGTAACTATTGGCATATTGCAACGATGACTATCTCGGTCAAACATATGTTCGAACGCCGTTTAGGTCTTTTTCCGGTTGCTGTTGACGCTGATAGCAACATCCGCTGTAATACGGTCTTTGGTGACTACCCCCAATATCTTCCCGGGATAGAGAGCGATCCAATCGATGACAATTTTGCCGGTATGCTTTTATTGTCTCACAAAAAATTTGTTACAGCTTCTTCCTCTTTAGATGGTTATGGTGTTGAAAATGCGGTTGATGAAGATGCTCGTACTTATTGGTCTGCTCAGAGTGGTGATCCCGGTGAATGGATGTTGATTGATTTGGGTAAGGAATGTGATATTGAAGCTATTCAGGTAAATTTTGCGGAACACAATACTGTTCCCAGCCTTGTCCGTGGGCGCGACAATATATTATATGAAAGATACATCATCGAAAATTCCAACGATGGCATGAATTGGGATACACTCGTTGATAAGAGTCTAAATACGCAGGATGTCCCGCACGATTTTATTGAACTGGCTTCAACTGCCCAAGCGCGTTATATTAAGCTTACAAACATATTTACTCCCGGGGAAGGAAATTTTGCAGTTCGCGATCTTCGAGTGTTCGGAAATTCAAACCAAGCTGTATTCACACCAGTTGCCGGTTTTACAGTGGAGCGTGATACTGATGAGCGTAACGCTGTAGTCCGCTGGGATACAGTCTCAAATGCAGATGGTTATGTCATACGCTATGGTATAGCATCAGATAAACTGTATAACAATTATATGGTTTATGATGTGGATAGTATCGAAATACATAGTCTTAATGCGGGAGTAGATTATTATTTTAGTGTTGAGGCGTTTGACGGCGGTACAGATTATTATTACTCTGTCGGCGAATTTCGCTCTTTTGAATCAGGGCCTTGGAACGATGTTAATACTTGGGAGCAATATGACGGTTCGGCATGGATTAATCCAGCATCTAGTATTCCGAATCTATCCGATGGAGTAATAAAGATTCTTAGTGGAGATACGGTGACTGTAACGGCAACGGATTCAATAGATCAAGTCATTATTTCATCTGACGGTTATTTGGTGATTAATCCTGGTGTTACATTGTTGGTTAAAGACGGACTTGGAGCGGATTTGGCAGTCAGTGGAACTTTAATAAATTATGACTCTATCACACAGGATATATCTGCGACAATAAGTTTTTTAGATGGCAGTCGATATGTGCATGAGCGGAACGGTGGCTCAATCCCGGTATCGAGGTGGGGAAAAGGATCGACCTGTGAAGTCAGCAGCGTTACGAGTGAATCGCCATCAGGTTTAGGACAGAATTTTTACCACTTCACATGGGATTGTTTGGGGCAGGCATCGGATGTAAGTATGGGATGGAATGGAGATACGATATTAGGAAACATAAATATACAGAATACAGGAACAGGATTATGGCAATTATGTACTCCAACTGCAGGTACACCGGCAGTTATAAATATTAATGGTGATTTTAATCAGATATCGGGGACAGTTGCTGCGCATATGTCGAATGAAGGAGGGACATCTGTTACTATAAATCAAGGTGGTAGTATAAACATAACAGGAGGTCAGTTTAGTATAAGTGGAGGAACACAAGGAGGAACAGGTACTACGGTATGGAATCTAAGCGGTGGTAATTTTTCTACTTCAGATGCGAGTATACAGAGCGTTACGACAACGCCGTTAGGAGCGGGGTTTGTATTTAAGAAAGCAGGGGTACAGAGTTTGAATATAGGGTCAGGTAATACGATAGATGCGTTACCGATAGAGGTAGACAGTGGAACTACGTTGAATATTGGAACGAGTGAATTGACAGGCAGTGGTCACTTTATATTGGATTCAGGAGCTACATTAGAGACAGCACACGCTAATGGAATAGATGGTAATATACAACAGATAGGAGACACGATTATATTAAGCAAGTCAGCAAATTACACATATAATGGGATTGTAGCGCAGGTAACTGGTAGCTTGCTACCGGATACGGCAAATAACCTGACATTGAATAACAGTATGGGATTGACGCTGTCAGGGGATGTAGTTGTAAATGGAGTAATGGAGATGAAGGATGGGTTGTTGCTATCAGTAAGTGAGGTATTGAGCTATGGCGAGGATGGGGCGTTGAAATACTCGGGTAGTAGTGACCAGACGACGGCAGAGCTTGAATTTCCGGTTGTCGAGGGTCCAAAGGATTTAATAATTTCGAATAATTCTGGAGTAAACTTGCACTCCACAAGACAGATAAGAGGTAATTTGAATTTAGGAGGTAAGTTAGTGTTAGGAGCAAATGCATTGACAGCGAGGTCAGCAACAACGGAGTCAGTAACTACAGCGTTTGTAAACACAGACGGAGGAGGGAAGTTGTTGTTGCCGGTGGGGAATTCTACAGAGGTATTATATCCCATAGGAGCAAGCGGAGGAAGCACGGTTTCATATTGTCCTTTGTGGATAACCAATAATGGAGATTATGATACTATATCGGTAGGAGCAGTTATGGACACGACGTATCAAACAACAAAGCCGCGTATTAAATTGAAATGGAACATAGCAGAAGGTGCAGTAGACGGTGGAGATTACGATTTGAAGTTTGGATGGAATCCGTCTTCACTGCATGAGAACAATTTATTTAGGAGTAGCAGAGAGGATAATGCGAGGATATTTTTGATGGGAAGTGATACAACAGAGGCAGGTAGTGGAGATTACGAGTTTAATTTCACGACAAGGCCTTATACTGTGAAGCGCGGGGGGATAAGTGAGTTAGGGATGTTTGCGTTTGTAATAGGTAAGTTCAAGGATTCAGTATGGACGGGAGTGCAGATAGCGGAGAAGCCTATAAGTTATCGATTGAAGCAGAATTATCCTAATCCATTTACTTCAGTGACGTTTATAGAGTATGAATTGCCTAAGGATGAGAAAGTAGATTTAAAGGTATACAATGCGTTAGGGCAAGAGATAGCAGTATTGGAGAGGGGAAAGAAGGAAGCAGGTTATCATAAAGTAGAGTGGAAGGCTTCGAACTTGCCGACAGGTGTATATTTCTACAGATTAACAGCTGGCTCTTTTACTGGTATAAAGAAATTGTTACTTGTAAAATGAGATATCATAACAAAACTAGGAGGGAAAAAATGAAAAAAATATTCGTATTGCTGAGTTGTTATTTCATAATGGGAAATTACGGGTACGGACAATCTCCATCGTTTCAAACTTATATGAACCCTGTTATTCCCGGAGACCACCCGGACTGCACTTTAACAAAAATAGGCGATGATTTTTATACAACAGGCTCATCTTTCAATGTAACACCGGTTATTTTTCATTCAACCGATTTAGTTCATTGGGAAGCAATTGCCCAACCTGTAAAAGCATCGTGGTCAAATTACGGTGACTCACCCGGAGGCGGATGTTGGGGAGGGCACATGGTATATTATAACGGTCAATACTGGGATTTCTTTTCACGATCAAATACGATGTATTTTGTTACAGCGAGTGATCCCAGTGGGCCCTGGAGCGATCCGGTACAGGTGGCTAATCCTCCGCAACTTCCTTATACATTAGGATATGACAATTCCATATTCATCGATGATGACAGCAAATGGTATCTGGTTGTCAAAAACGGTCAACCCAATGGTGGTATTGTAGAATTGGGAACTGACGGACAACCTACAGGTGTAGTTTATAATCTTGACTGGTTAAATCCGGCACCTGGTTACCCATATAGCTGGGCAGAAGGCCCGGTAATGTGGAAATATGAAGATTATTATTATTATTCGTTTGCCCGGGATTTAGCCGGAGGTCAAAAAGTTATGAGAAGCGACACACTTACTGCCGATTCGGCATCGTGGGAAATGCTGGGTGATTTTTTTAATGAAAGCGATCCCGAGAAATCGGGTGCTCTTTTTACGAGCCCTAATCATGCCTCACCCGTGGTGATGCTGGATGATAGTACCCATTGGGTGGTTCATCCTTTATATGCGAAAGGAGAATGGAAAGGACAGGGGCGGCAGGGGCTTTTAAACCAGGTTCGTTATGATTCTACTTTAAAGCCTGTTGCCGATTATCCTATCAATAGTTACTTTACAGCACCGGATCTTCCAAGCAGTGGTATTCCCTGGATGGTTCCAAAATCCGATTTTTTTGATTCTACAGAGTTGGACCCCGAATGGTCATTTTTAGGTTATACCCCTGATGCCTTACATTCCCTAACCGACCGGACCGGATGGTTGCGCCTATCACCTAAGAACAGTACAACAGCAAATACTGTTATAAAGAATGACGGGGAACATAATTACTCGCTCATAACACGTCTTGATTTCGATCCGCAGTCGACGAATGACGAAGCCGGGCTTAGAATTATGAGGGGGGATGAAACGATGTTTGTAAGATTATTCAGTTCTGTAGATGAGGCCAGCAATAGAGTAATAGTATTCAGTTTTGACGGCACAGAATACCAAATGGCTAATACGGCGGGGGATACCTTGTGGCTCAGGATCATCAGGGAAAACCATATTATTAGCGGTTATTTCAGCGGGAACGGCATAGACTGGGTACAAGTCGGTGGGAACTTTAATGTATCTATAATTGATTCATATTCCGATTTTGTAACATTTACCGGAACCAGGCAGGGATTGTATGTTGACGGAGACAGTGAGGTATTTTTTGATCTCTATATTTATCGTGATGCATATACTCCTATCATGGCTGAATGGCCGGCTAACCAATTTGGTACGCGCAGAACATCTGCATTGGATAGTATACATAATAACGATTGGGCACTTTACGCGGGGGTTGAATTTGGCGGCAGCACTGAATATTGGAAAGTTCCAGATTCATTGGGATTCTTAGCTTCAAGTGCCACTTCTGGGGGAATCATTGAAGTATGGCTTGATTCTATTGTTACCGGTGATAAAATAGCAGAATGCAATATTGGCAATACCGGTGATTGGGGAACTTACAGTGTATTTAAATGTGGGGTGGATTCGGTATCAGGCAGGCACGATGTGTATTTAAGATTTACAGGCGGTGCAGGTGAGCTTTTTCAACTTCGAACGCTTAAGTTTTTAATCGAAGGTGATACTTCTCTTTCATCTATTGAGGAGCCGTCCTCTTCCCAAATTACAAAAAACTATGTTTTAGAGCAGAATTATCCAAATCCCTTTACTCTATCTACGACTATTAGATTCGGAGTTCCTAATAATTCTTTTGTTTCTTTAAAAGTTTACAATCTTCTCGGTCAAGAAGTAGCAGTACTCGCAGAAAAAGAGTTCTCTGCCGGCATGCATTCCGTAACATTCGACGCTTCGCGTTTGGCTAATGGAATGTATTTCTATACATTAAGAGCAAGAGATTTCACAGAGACCAAGAAAATGTCTATTATGAGATAGGGACTTTTTAAAAAAGGAAATAATCGATATGAAAACATGTATTTATTTTCTTTTGAATAGTAATTGTTTTAATATTTATTACTCTGGACAAGGGTGGATTTATTGATATTAAGTGATTTAGAACAACCATAAGTTTACAAAATGATTTTGTTCCTTAAGAAACAGGAGATTAACTTGCTAAAAAATACTAAACTGAAGAACCTAGGTTCCCTTCTTTTCTCATTTTTATTCTGTTTACTGTTTAAACTAAATGTACAAGCGCAAAGCAGTTCATTGCTAAAACTATGGTATAATCAACCTGCCAAACAATGGGTCGAGGCGTTGCCTGTTGGTAATGGTCGCTTAGGTGCTATGGTATTTGGAAATCCTTCGCGAGAAGAAATTCAGCTCAATGAAAATACAGTTTGGGCTGGTCAGCCATACCGTAATGATAATTCGGATGCCAAAGAAGCATTGCCAAAAGTTAGGCGACTGATTTTCAGAGGCAAGTACAAGGAAGCTCAAGATCTGGTGAATGAGAAATTTATCAGCCGTAACTCTCAAGGTATGCCTTATCAAACTGTCGGGAATCTTATCCTTTCTTTTCCGGGGCATGAATATTTTACAAATTACTATCGGGAATCGAATATTGCAACTGCTGTAACCGCTACCCGCTATGATGTTGATGGAGTGACATATAAGCGTGAAGTTTTTGCTTCGTTTCCGGACCAGGTTATCATTCTTCGAATTACAGCTAGCAAACCCGACAAAATTAATTTTATGGCTTCAATGAATCGTCCCGCACCTGTAGATATTTCAACTGAAGATAATGATAAATTAATCATGTCGGGAGTAACAGGTGATTGCGATTCTGTAAAAGGTGCCGTTAAGTTTCAAGCACAGGTTAAAATAATAACCAAAGGAGGCTCGGTATCGGCAACCAATAATAAGATAATTGTAAACAATGCAGATGTTGCGACCCTATATATTTCAATTGCATCGAGTTTTAAAAATTATAATGATATCAGTGCCAACGCCAGCGAAAGAGCAAATGCTTATCTTCAAAAAGCTCTGAAAAATGATTATGAACAAGCCTTAAAAGATCATATTGCCGACTATCAGCGCTATTTTAATAGAGTCAGCATCGATCTGGGTGTAACCGATTCCCTAAAAAATCCTACCAATGTTCGTATTGAACAATTTGCCAGAGGTAATGATCCGCAATTGGTAGCATTATGCTTTCAGTTTGGTCGTTACTTGCTGATTTCTTCTTCACGGCCCGGCGGACAGCCTGCCAATCTTCAGGGAATTTGGAACGATCAGCTTTATCCACCCTGGGATAGTAAGTATACTGTAAATATAAACACAGAAATGAATTATTGGCCTTCTGAAATCACAAACCTCAGCGAATTGAATGAACCGCTGATTCAGATGATACGTGAACTTTCCCGGACCGGTAGACAGACAGCAAAAGATATGTATGGCGCAGAAGGATGGGTGCTTCATCACAATACGGATATCTGGCGGATGAACGGACCTATAGATGGCTCATTTTGGGGAATGTGGCCCATGGGTGGTGCCTGGCTCTGTCAGCATCTATGGGAAAAATATGAATATAGCGGTGATAGAGAATATCTTAGATCGGTATATCCGGTAATGAAAAGTGCGGTCGAATTTTACCTTAGTTTTTTAACCGAAGAACCGCAGCATAAATGGCTGGTTGTTTGTCCTTCAGTTTCTCCGGAAAATTCTCCGGCAGTTCATCCTGAGTCTTCGATTAGCTCAGGTACAACCATGGATAACCAATTACTTTTTGATCTGTTCACGAAAACTATAAAATCTGCAGAAATTTTAAAGACTGATAAGGAATTAGTAAAAAAAATAAAAGAGACGCTGAAACGTTTACCTCCGATGCAGATTGGACAATGGGGGCAATTACAGGAATGGATGCAAGATTGGGACAACCCAGAAGACCATCACAGGCATATTTCGCATTTATATGGAGTCTATCCCTCCAATCAAATTTCACCATTCAGAACACCAGAACTTTTTAACGCTGCTCGTACGTCACTTATCTATCGTGGAGATCCTTCAACGGGTTGGTCGATGAACTGGAAGATCAATCTGTGGGCTCGTTTCTTAGACGGCAACCACGCATTTAAATTAATCAAAGATCAAATAAAGCTTGTTGGAAAATTGGACTACAAGCATATTAATTTTTCTGCCGGCGGCGGGACTTATCCGAACATGTTTGATGCCCATCCTCCTTTTCAAATTGATGGGAATTTTGGTTTTACTGCCGGCGTTGCAGAAATGCTGTTACAGAGCGATGATGGCGCAATCTTTGCACTTCCTGCCTTGCCGGATGTTTGGCAAAATGGAAATGTAAAGGGTCTTCGCGCCCGTGGCGGATTTGAAATAGAAAATATGGAATGGAAAAATGGAAAAATCTCAAAGTTAGTTATCAAATCGGCCCTCGGAGGAAACTGCAGGATTCGTTCTTATACAAAATTAAGAGCAGAAGGAAGAGCAAGTCTTAAATCTGCAATAGGTGAAAATCGAAATCCTTTTTACCAAACACCAGGAGTAAAAAAACCTATAATTTCTAATAAGGCAACTCTTGAAAATGTCAAATTAAAAAATACTTATTTATATAATTTTGAAACCAAACCAGGAGAAAGATATATCTTTTCAAAATTGTAACAAGTAAAAGATGGAGAATTAAATGGAACGGAGAATCATCAAATCAATAAGTGGAATAGTAGTTCTATTGCTTCTAAACTCTACTTTATTGTTCGCTCAAACTATTGCAATTAATGCAGGCAGTAATCAAATCATAAATTGGGAAAAGACACACTCTGCACAGCTCAAAGGAAGTGCGTCCTCAAACAAAATAAAAGTAGAATGGATATGCCCTCAAAACTCAAAAGTCGTTTTTAAAGATGCTTCTAATCCTGTTACGGAAGTTACCTTCCCCCGTCCCGGCTATTATTTATTAATTCTCTCAGGTAAAAGTAATAACTCGGTAAATGGTTCCATAATTGTAAATGTCTATAAGCCCAATTCTTATAAAGAAAGACTTGCTGATCTAATAAGTTTGATGACAGTTGATGAGAAGATTAATCAATTAACCAATCAATCAGATTCAATTCCTCGTTTAGGACTTGCTAAATACAACTATTGGAGTGAAGCTTTACACGGAGTGCTTGCAAGCGGTGCCACTTCCTTTCCGCAAGCTGTTGCGATGGGTTCCGCATGGGACCCCGATCTTGTATATCGTGTAAGTTCAGCTATATCTGATGAAGCACGTGCATTAAATGTTATTAAGGGTAATGGATTAACCTACTGGAGTCCTACGATTAATATCGCACGGGATCCACGCTGGGGACGTAATGAAGAATCCTATAGTGAAGATCCTTATCTGCTTTCCCGAATGGGTGTTGCTTTTGTTCAAGGCATGCAGGGAGATGATCCATATTATTTAAAAACCGTTTCCACTCCCAAACACTTTATTGCAAATAATGAGGAAGAACGCCGCCATACCGGTTCTTCCGATGTGGACATGCGCAGTTTGTATGAATATTATTTGCCGGCATTTCATCAAGCGATCGTTGAAGGCAAAGCCTACTCCATAATGGGCGCATATAATGAACTCAATCAAGTTCCTTGCAATGCAAATATGTTTTTGTTAAATGACCTGTTAAGGCGTAAATGGGGTTTTGAAGGGTATGTGGTATCTGATTGCGGTGGTATTTTTGACATGTTATACGGACATCATTTTTTCAAAACCGGTGCGGAAGCGGCAGCCAGGAGCATCCTTGCCGGCTGCGACCTGAATTGTGGAGTAGCGTATCGTCTATTCCTAAAGGAAGCTCTTGATAAACGATTACTGGAAGAAAAAGACCTTGATCTGGCTTTAGAAAGAGTTCTTTCAGCGCGTTTCAGACTAGGCGAGTTCGATCAGCCTGAAGCGGTACCTTATAGTTCAATCACACCAGATAAACTTAACTGCAAAGAACATCGTGATCTGGCGCTTGAAGCTGCGCAGAAATCAATCGTTCTCCTTAAAAATAAAGGGATATTGCCTTTAAATAAGGATAAAATAAAATCGATTGCAGTCATCGGTCCAAATGCTGAGGAAGCTCAGTTGGGTATTTACAGCGGTTTTCCTAATGTTCGGGTGAGTCCCCTTGAAGGAATAAAAGATAAAGCTGCTGCTCTTGGGATTGAAGTAGAATATGCACTGGGATGCCATATTGGCGGCGGATTGTTAAGGCCCGTTGAACCGCAATATTTCGCTAAAGTTGAAGGAACTGATAAAACCGGAATGAAGGGTGAGTATTTTGATAATATGAATTTATCCGGACAACCTGTTTTAACCAGAATAGATGCAATGGTAGATTTTAGTTTCGGTACCAATTCCCCTGCTCCCGGTGTTCCGGAAGATCAATTTTCCGTCCGGTGGAGAGGAAAAATAATTCCGCCTGAAACCATCCATCATATCGGTACTAGCGCTGATGATGGTTCACGCCTTTATTTAGATGGAAAGTTATTAATTGATGATTGGACTGAACATGCTGAAAAACCTATTCGTGTAGAAGCCGAACTCAAACCAGGTAAAGAATATGAAGTCAAATTCGAATATTTTGAAAATGCTCTGGGTGCAAGTGCAAGGTTAACATGGGATCTTCGCCAAAAAGACTTTAGTAAAGCTAAGGAAGTTGCTGCAAAAAATGATGCGGTTATCCTCATACTTGGTATTTCACCTGGAATTTCGCAGGAAGAACTTGACCGCACTGAAATTGAATTGCCTATCGTTCAGAGAAATTTAATTGCTGAAGTCGCATCCGTTAATCCTAATATTGTTTTTGTTCTTATAAATGGGGGGCCGATAGCGCTTGCAGGTACAGAAGACAAAGCAAATGCAATCGTAGAAGCATGGTATCCAGGAGAATTTGGCGGAAAGGCAATTGCCGATGTTTTATTCGGTGATGTGAATCCCGGCGGCAAACTTCCTGAAACATTCTATGCATCAACACAACAGCTTCCTCCTTTTTCTGATTATGATCTTATTAATCATCCGCGTACATATCTATATTTTGATCAGCCTGTTCTATACCCCTTTGGGCATGGACTCTCATACACTCAATTTGAATATAGCAATTTTAAACTTAACGCAGACAAAATCAAAAAAGATGATGTGGTTGAAATCCAATTTACAGTACAAAACACCGGCCAACTAAAAGGTGATGAAGTTGCTCAGGTTTATGTTCATGATGTGGATGCAACTATTAAAGTGCCAATCAATCAATTGAAACGGTTTAAAAGGATTACACTTGCCCCCGGAGAGAGCAAAACAATGATATTCAAAATACCGGCATCTGAATTTTCATTTTATGATATCAAAACAAACGATTTTAAAACAGAACTGGGGAAGTTTGAAATTCAAGTTGGCAGTTCATCAAAAGATATCCGTTTGAAAAAAACGATTACAATTGAGTAATATTAATGTTTAAAGAATCCGATTATATAAGCTCTGTTGTTCGAAGCTCTTTTGAAAATTGCTGATTAAATATACAAACGTAATTTATGACTTTTGATTTTATAAGAAAAAGGAGATTCAAATGATAAAAAATGTAAAATTTCTGCTGATCCTGTTTGTGATAACTTTTTTTACAGATGCTTTTTGCAAGGAGAGTTATACGTTAAAAAGTCCAAATGATAAAATCTCTGTCAACTTTTGGCTTACTTCTACCGGTGAACCAGTTTATTCTGTCTCTCATTCGGGTTCAACTATTCTCAAGCAATCGAAATTAGGAATCATCAGAAGCGACGATAACTTTTCAACTAACCTTATACTTGATTCGGTGTCAAGTGAAAGTATAGTAACGGACAATTATACACTGTTGCATGGCAAACGGTTAAATTGCAGCTATACAGGCAACAAGCGTGTTTTGTATTTGAAAAATTCAAATACAAAACCCATAAATATCATTTTTCAGGTATCTAATGATGGCGTTGCATTCAGGTATCATTTCCCGGGCAAAACGGATACAACTGTAAAAATTTTTAAAGAAGTAACCTCCTATCACTTTGACCGTTCTACAAAAGCCTTTCTGCAGCAGTGTCCGGATGCGCGAATGGGATGGTGCTTCTCTTCACCCTCTTATGAAGAATATTATAATATAAATATACCTGTTGGTACAAATGCACCAAATCAAGCAGGATGGGTGATACCCGCACTTTTTAATTTCGGGAAATACTGGATGAGTATTACAGAAACTGCCGTTGATACGAACTATTGCGGATCACGTTTAAGCCAATTTTCTCCCGACGGCGAATATTCGGTACAATTTCCCCAGCCGCAGGAAGGTAGGCCGGGCGAACCTGTTTTGCCGGAATCTGTTTTACCGTGGTATACTCCCTGGCGGATTATTGCACTTACTGATAATTTGGCAGATCTTGTTGAATCTACTTTAGGAACCGATTTAGCTAATCCAGCCCGATATGATGTTTCTTCATGGCTTCAGCCGGGGATTGCATCCTGGAGCTGGGTTATTCTAAAAGATGATTCAACTGTTTACGGTGCTCAGCGACGATTCATCGATTTTGCAGCTTCCATGAATTGGAGGTATTGTCTCATAGATGCTTTTTGGGATACTCAAATTGGATACGAAAAGATAAAACAACTCGCAGATTATGCCAAAAGCAAAAACGTAAAAGTTTTATTATGGTATAATTCAGCAGGCGATTGGAATACAACGACACTCACACCGCGCGATAAAATGCTTACAAAGGAATCGAGACGCGCCGAGTTTCAGAAGTTGAAAGATATGGGCATTAGCGGTATTAAAGTAGATTTTTTTGGTGGTGATGGACAGTCCATGATGAAATATTACATCGATATCTTGAAAGATGCTGCGAAATACAATCTTGCAGTAAACTTTCATGGCTGTACTTTCCCAAGGGGATGGCATAGAACGTATCCCAATTTAGTAAGCATGGAAGCTATCAGAGGAGAAGAATATGTAACTTTTGGACAGTACTTTGCAGATAATCAACCTTCACATTGTACAATCATTCCATTCACAAGAAACCTCTTTGATCCGATGGATTTTACGCCTGTGAATTTTTCAGGCATTCCCAATATCACACGCAGAACCACCGGTGGTTTTGAAATAGCTTCATCGGTTATTTTTACTTCGGGTATTCAACATATTGCCGAGACACCAAACGGTATGGCTGCTCAAAAAGATTTTGTTAAGGAATATATGAGCGCCTTGCCTGAAACCTGGGATGACGTGAAATTTATCGACGGTTTCCCCGGGAAATATGTCGTATTGGCAAGAAAAAAGGATGACAGGTGGTACATTGCAGGTATCAACGGCGAAAACTCTGAACGCACAATAACGCTCAATGTTCCTTTCATTGATAATTCATCAAAAGGTACTATCATTACCGATTCGGATCATGAAAAAGGTTTTATAAAAAGAGAAATCAAATTTTCAGCGCCCGTCACGATCACGATGCATCCTTATGGCGGGTTTGTGATAAAAACTCTAATAAAGGAAGAGAAATCTGATAACCGTCAATAGGAGACAATATGAGAAAGATTACAATTCAAGAAATTTTTTATAAGTAACTATAGGAGAATGTTAATATGAATAAAAAACTTTTGATCATCATATTATTAGCATTTGTCCTATTTGGTAGCATTAAAGCTCAAACTTTTCAGAAAACTGATTTGGGTATAAAATCAATAATTAATTCTATCGAAGTTGAAATTCAGTTCTACAGTCCGTCCACAGTAAGGGTACTGAAATGGCCCAAAGGCAAAACCTTTATAAAAGAAAGCCTGTCGGTTATTAAAACTCCGCAAAAAACGGCTTATAGCATTAAGCGGCAGGGAGACGAACTTTCCCTGAAAAGTGAAATCCTTATGGTTGTCCTAAACCTGAAAAACGGCAAGGTTTCATTTACAACTCCGTCCGCCGGGGCCGGGCCGCTTTTAAGCGAGAAAGAAGCGGGCATTGCGTTTATAGATTTCAACGATGCAGATATTAAGACCTACAATGTGTATCAGTCATTTGTTTTGCATAAAGATGAAGCTATCTACGGTTTGGGACAACAGCAAAAAGGTAAAATGATACAGCGCAACCAAAAGGTATACATGGTACAAAACAATACGGAAGATTTTATTCCGTTTTTTCAATCCGTAAAAGGGTACGGTGTTTTCTGGGATAACTATTCGCCAACTACTTTTATCGATAACAAAGACGAAACTTCGTTTACCTCGGAAGTCGGTGATTGTATTGATTATTATTTTATGTACGGCGGCAATGCCGATGGTGTGATTGCCCAAATGCGTGATCTTACGGGTCAGGTGCCGATGTTCCCATTATGGACTTACGGTTATTGGCAAAGCAAAGAGCGTTATAAAAGTCAGGATGAAACAGTAGGAGTGGTTAAAAAATACCGCGAACTGGGAGTTCCTTTAGACGGTATTATTCAGGACTGGCAGTACTGGGGCAACAATTACCTGTGGAACGCCATGGAATTCCTGAATCCCGAATTTTACGATCCACAAAAGATGGTTGATGACGTGCACAACCTGAATGCGCAGATGATCATTTCCATCTGGAACTCTTTTGGTCCCCAAACAAAACAATATAAAGAATTAGATAAAATTAGCGCGCTTATGGATTTTCAAACATGGCCGCAATCCGGTTCGGAAAAATGGCCGCCCAATATGGATTATCCTTCAGGGGTCAGGGTGTACGATCCTTATCATCCTTTAGCGCGTGATATTTACTGGAAGTACCTGAACAAAGGTATCTTTTCGCTTGGAATGGACGGATGGTGGATAGATTCATCAGAACCTGACCATATGCAATTCAAACCTTCCGATTTCGACAATCAAACCTATCTGGGTTCTTTCCGGAAAGTACGCAATGCCTTTCCCTTAATGACAGTAAGTGGCGTCTATGATCACCAGCGTTCGGTCACATCCGACAAGAGAGTGTTTATTCTTACCCGTTCGGCCTTTGCCGGACAGCAGCGTTACGGCGCCAATACCTGGTCGGGTGATGTGGTGACATCCTGGGATGCACTTAGAAATCAGATTTCGGCAGGACTCAACTTTTCACTCTGCGGCATTCCACACTGGAACAGCGATATAGGCGGATTCTTTCTCTGGGAATATCCGAAAAAACTTGAGGATGCCGATTACTGTGAACTCTACGCGCGCTGGATCCAGTTCGGCGCATTCTGCCCGATGATGCGTTCACACGGCACCGATGCCCCTCGTGAAATCTATCAGTTTGGTAAAAAGGGTGACAAGGTGTACGATGTCATTGAAAAATTCATTAACCTGCGTTACAGATTGTTACCCTATATTTATTCTACCTCGTGGGACGTTACTGCCAACCAATCGAGTATGATGCGTGCCCTGGTGATGGATTTTGCCGATGATAAAGAGGCACTCGATATCAACGACCAGTATATGTTCGGAAAGTCTCTGTTGGTTTGCCCGGTCACCAGGCCGATGTATTCAAAAATCGGTATTCAAGGAAATGATACGACCAATGTTGAAGATTTCAGCACGATAAAAGATGAAGAAGTTTATCTGCCCAAAGGATCCGATTGGTATGATTTCTGGACCGGCGAAAAGTATAGCGGTGGACAAACTCAAAATAAAGAGACACCGATTGACATCTTGCCTCTTTATGTAAAGGCGGGTTCCATTATTCCGTTTGGGCCAAAGGTGCAATATGCCACAGAGAAAAAATGGGATGATCTTGAAATACGTATCTATCCGGGTGCTGATGGCGAGTTTACACTATATGAAGATGAAAATGACAATTATAATTATGAGAAGGGATATTATTCCACTATTCTTTTTGAATGGGATGATGAAAAGAAAGTTTTAACCATCAGCGACAGGCAGGGTTCTTTCCCCGGAATGCTCAATGCGCGTATCTTCAATATTATTAATGTTGCTCCCGGTACAGGGACGGGAACGGATGCTGTCAAGAAGTATGATAAAGAGGTTACATATACAGGCGAAAAGGTTGTAGTCAGAATATAAGAGAATAACGGATGGATTTTTACTTGTAGGAAGGAGTTATGTTATGAAATTATTATTACCCAAAAACTGTAAGAAAATATTATGCGTTATAGCAATTTTTCTGTTTATAGCAACTTTATGGGGACAACAACTGCCCTATCAAAATCCAAATCTGAGTTCGGAAGAAAGAGCGAAAGATTTAATTTCCCGTCTCACATTGGAAGAAAAAGCGGCTCTGATGTGTGATGTATCGGATGCAATTCCCCGTCTGGGAATTAAAAATTTCAACTGGTGGAGCGAAGCCTTGCATGGCCTTGCTAATAATGATGATGTTACCGTTTTCCCCGAACCAATCGGCATGGCCGCCTCGTTTGACGATGAACTGGTTCATCGGATATTCAGCGCGACTTCGGACGAAACGCGTGCCAAGTATCATGAAGCCATTCGAAATGGGGAGGGAAACAGGCGTTTTCTGAGCCTTTCGGTGTGGACGCCCAATGTCAACGTATTCCGTGACCCGCGATGGGGACGCGGTCAGGAAACTTATGGTGAAGATCCTTACCTGATGTCACGTATGGGTATTTCGGTAGTGAAAGGCCTGCAGGGACCTGCCGATGCGAGATACCGAAAGCTGCTGGCCTGTGCCAAGCATTATGCCGTGCATTCCGGGCCGGAATGGAGCCGGCATGAAATTAACCTGAATGATATCGATCCGCGTGACTTGCGGGAAACTTATCTTCCTGCATTTAAAGCATTGGTTCAGGAAGCCGATGTCCGCCAGGTGATGTGCGCCTATCAGCGTCTGGACGATGACCCCTGCTGCGGTAACACAAGACTCTTACAACGAATCCTTCGTGATGAATGGCACTACAAAAACCTTGTTGTTGCTGACTGTGGCGCCATTACCGATTTTTTCACCAGCCATAAAGTGTCCTCCGATGTTGTCCATGCTGCTGCCAAAGGTGTTCTGGCAGGAACCGATCTTGAATGCCAATGGAATAACCATAATTATAAAAGATTGCCTGAAGCCGTTGTAAAAGGATTGATAACTGAAGATGAGATTGACATACGTCTAATGCGTGTACTGATTGGACGTTTCGACCTGGGTGAAATGGATGATGATGCGTTAGTCCCCTGGTCAAAAATCCCCATGTCAGTTGTCAATAATAAAGAGCATAGAAAACTTGCTTTGGAAATGGCGCGTCGTTCCATGACACTGCTTCAGAATAAAAACAATATTCTCCCCTTAAAAAAATCCATTCACAAGATTGCTGTCATTGGCCCCAATGCGGATGATGAACCGATGTTGTGGGGCAATTATAACGGAAAACCGGTTCGAACAATCACAATTCTGGACGGGATTACATCAAGACTTTCGGTTGATAAGATTCTTTATGACAAAGGATGCGATCTGGTTGAAGATAAAGTCACAGAAAGCTATTTTTCGAAATGTTCGTTTGACGGCAAAAAGGGTTTTAAAGCCACGTATTGGAACAACGCGGAATTTAAGGGAGATATTGTAACGACTCAGCAGATAGTTAATCCCCTGAAATTAACGACTGCCGGGCAACATGAATTCGCGCCCGGGGTTCGACTCGAAGGCTTTTCGGCTAAATATGAAACCGAGTTTGTGCCGTCTCAAAGCGAAGAAATCGTATTTAAATGTGGAGCAACGGGACGCTTTGAATTGTTGGTAAACGGAGAATCTATTACAAAGTATGATAATTGGAGAACACTTCCGTCAAGATTTCCTTACAAAGTTGAAAGTGGTAAAAAATATAAAATAGAAATACGATATGCCCAGTTGTATAATTGGCAGGCAAACATCGAATTTAATTTTGGTAAAGAAGTAGATGTGGATTATACCGAGCTTTTAAAGAAACTTCAGGACATCGATGTGGTCATATTTGTCGGCGGTCTTTCTACGCTGCTTGAAGGCGAAGAAATGCCGGTGTCATACCCGGGTTTCAAGAACGGAGACCGTACCGATATTGAACTTCCTTCGGTACAGCGTAATTGCCTGAAGGCTCTGAAACAAGCCGGAAAAAAGATTGTTTTTGTGAATTGTTCAGGTTCGGCTATTGGATTGATGCCTGAAACCGAAAGCTGCGATGCAATCCTCCAGGCCTGGTATGCTGGTGAATCCGGCGGGCAGGCAGTTGCTGACGTATTGTTCGGTGATTATAATCCTGCGGGTAAACTGCCGATCACTTTTTACAAAAACCTGCAGCAATTGCCGGATTTTGAAGATTATTCGATGAAAGGACGAACTTATCGCTATATGTCCGATCCGCTTTTCCCGTTTGGATTTGGATTGAGTTATACTACCTTTGCAATCGGTAACGCAAATCTCAGTAAAACTGTAATAAAAACGGACGAATCGATCGAGCTTACTATCCCGGTTGTCAATAAAGGCAACCGCGACGGAACTGAAATTGTTCAGGTGTACGTGCACAAGGTAAACGACACGGATGGACCGTTAAAAACACTCAGAGGTTTTCAAAGGGTAGACGTGGCTGCAGGCCAGACCGGCCGGGCAGTTATCAACCTGCCTTATTCTGCGTTCGAGTTTTTCGATAGGGCAAGCAGGAAAATGGCTGTAACCTCCGGAGAGTATGAGATTTTATATGGAAACAGTTCCGACGTAAAAGATTTAAAGATGATTAAAATTATGATTAAATAAACCTACAAGAGAATGTCGTTATGAATGATAAGATTGGGGGTAAAGATATGAAAACAAGGAAAAAAACGATTCTGTTTTCAATTGCCATTCTATTCTTTTTTAGCTTTTTTTTGAAAGCTCAAGGTTTGTATGTCGGGGTGAACTATCATCCTCATGATGATAAAAATCCTGAAAAAGTGCAGCATGATATTCAACTGATGAAAGATGCCGGGTTTAAAGTTGTCCGCATGGGTCATTTGGCCTGGGACTCTTACGAACCGTCTGAAGGAAAATTCGACTTTGCTTGGTTTGATAAGGTTATGGATATGATGAATCAGGCTGGTATCAAGGTTATTCTTGATATCGCTATTCGTCCTGCTCCAATCTGGCTGCACCATAAATACCCATCGATTAGTATTACCGATAAGAGTGGTGACGTGTTGTATCCCAATCATCGCTATATGGAAGACATTGGGGACCCGATGTACCAGAAATATGCTTTGCGCTTTACCGATGCCATCACAAAACAATATGCAAACCATCCGGCATTGCTGGCCTTTGGAATTGATAATGAATCGGGCGATGGACGAATTTCTTATTCCGAAACTGCAAGACAAAGATTCATTGTCTGGTTAAGGAATAAATACAAGAACCTTGATAATTTGAATAAAGCATGGGCAACGCAGCGCTGGTCGAGAAGGATTAACCAATGGGAAGAAATTGGCTTTCCTGTATCGACCCACTATAACGATGTGCCCGAAAAAATGCTAGATTTCAGGCGTTTTGTTTCAGATGAAATCAATCAATTACTCTTTAAAGTCATCGATAAAGTAAATACCAATGCACCAAATGCCCTGCTAAATACGAATGCATGGTATTTCAGTTATACGAAGTTTTTCGACTATGCCCCCATTGCCTATTCTGGTAAAATGACACGCGGAGGTGAGGGATTTTATGCAGGTCCCTCCTTAATTAACAACGGGGGTATTTTGTGGGCTTCATTTGGTATTGTACGCATTCAATATGAAAGCACAAATCCTTTCTGGTGTAACGAATTTACAACCATGACTGCTGTTCCTAATTCCTGCAGAAAGCAAGCTTATGCTTCGCTGATGTTTGGCAACCAGATGGTTTGCGGATGGACATGGCAAAGTATGCATAGCGGTGAAGAACAGTATCTGGAAGGATTGATCGATTGGGATGGTATTCCGAACCGCAAATACGATGAATACAAAAAAATTGCCACGGAATTTAAAAAAATTGAAAAATATTTCCCTTATAAACTGAAAGCTGAAGTTGGATTGGCTTTTTCATTCCCAAGCCAGATAGTAAGTTATTCTTATCCGGAACAACATGAAGGCCAGGTTGGAACCTTTTTTAACCAGTTTTTTAACCGCAATATGGATGTACGAATGCTTGATATCAGCCGCAGCGACCTAAAATATAAACTATTGATCATACCCGGTGTAGCAGTCATGGATCCATTAACAGCCAAAAAAATTCGTGACTATATATATAATGGAGGCACTGCGATAATGACAAGCTATTCAGCAGTTGTGGATACCACCAACCAGGTATTTGCAAGTACTCGCCCGGGTTTGTTAAGTGATGTTTTTGGAATTAGAATAGGTAACTATGAAGAAATTGAGAGTATGAATGAAATTTCAAGAATTTCATATAAAGGAAAAAAAATACGAGTGAGTTATAAAGGCAAATATATCGAATCCGAATCGCCCCGGTTCGATGTAATTGAACCCGGAGGTGCTGAAGTCTTAGGAAATATAACCAGCCTGGATAAAGATTACCCGGTTATTACTTCCAATAAATATGGAAAAGGAAGGGCAATTTATATTGGTCTTCCTGCAAGAGGAGAAGTATTAAGCCCTCTACTGGACGATTTGATCAGCGAACTTTCAATAAAAAAAGGCCCGAAAGTACCTGATGATGTTATGGCAAGGCAGATAGATGAAGATCATCTGTTATATTTGAATGTGAGTGGTGAAACCAAAAAGATAGAACTCAAGGGCAGATCGAGAAGTATTCTGTTTAATAAAGATTATACTGACGGATTCACGATTAAACCTTTTGAACCCGAGTTTATTGAGTTAAAATAAGTCGTTTATTTTTATGCTTATAGAAGTATTAAAATAAGGAGTAATAATGTTTGGAGCTGGAAAAAAATATGACGCCAAGTAACTTTTATTGCTCAAAAAAGGGGAGATTAATCTAATGATGAAAAAGTATTTGAGAACAAGTATGAGAATGGTAACCATTCTTGTCAGTTTGTGTGTTACCAGCGTATTTGCACAATCAGGCTTGCCTGAACGGATAATCAATCTTGATTTCAATCAGGTTGAAGGTCCTTTGAACACAATGTTTAAGGAATGTATTGGCGCAGGTAGAGCCAATGAGGGTTTGCGGGCTGATTGGCAGCAGCAATTGATATACGTAAAGAAAGAATGCGGTTTTAAATATATCCGCATGCACGGGCTGTTAACCGATGATATGGGTGTTTATCGTGAAGACAGAAATGGAAATCTGGAATATAATTTTCAGTACATAGACGTGTTATACGATTTCATTCTCAGCATCGGAATGAAACCTTTTATCGAATTAGGATTTATGCCGGAAGCGCTGGCAAGCGGAAGAGAAACCATTTTCTGGTGGAGAGGGAATGTCACACCACCGAAAGATTACAAAAAGTGGGAAGAGCTAATCCGCAATCTGACTCTTCATTTCACAGAACGCTATGGCGCGGATGAAGTAAAGACATGGTATTTTGAAGTTTGGAACGAGCCGAACCTTACACCAGGATTCTGGACGGGAACGCAGGAAGAATATTTCAAACTGTATAAGCATTCTGCTATTGCTGTAAAAAGCGTCAACAAAGATTATCGGGTTGGCGGACCTGCTACCGCGGGAGCCGCATGGGAAGTCGAATTAATTGACTTTTGCCGTAAGAATAATATTCCGTTAGATTTTATCAGCACGCATGCCTACGGCGTAGACCAGGGATTTCTTGATGAATATGGAAATTCCGGGACTGTTCTTGCCAAGAATCCAATGAGCTTGAGTATTGATGTCCTGAATTCCAGAAAAGAAATTGAAGGTTCTTCCATGCCGGGATTAGAACTTCATTACACCGAATGGAGTTCTTCATACACCCCTGCCGATCCGATACATGATAGTTATCATGAAGCAGCCTACGTGCTTGATAGAATCAAAAAAGTTGGAGATGTGGCGACTTCAATGTCGTACTGGGTATTCACAGATATTTTTGAAGAACCCGGACCACGCTTTACACCCTTTCATGGCGGCTTTGGTATGTTAAATTACCAGGCAATCAACAAACCTGTTTTCTACGCCTACAAGTTCATGAATCAACTTGGATATACAGAGTTGAAAAATAACAATTCCAGTTCATGGGCATGTAAAGATGACGAGGGAAATATTCAGGTTTTGCTTTGGGATTTTACCTATACACTTCCCGATTCTATCAATAATCAGGATTATTACATCCAGGATTTACCGGCAA